>NZ_CP109428.1:300000-528823 GCF_036250695.1 Streptomyces sp. NBC_01497
AGCCTGGGTTCTGGGAGAGCGCCGGATACCACGAATATGGAGACCCGTGGCGGGAGCAACGCTACCAGGGCGACTAGAACCGCTCCAGGCCGTTGCGCCGCTTTTGCCCGGTTCTTCATCCCAAGCAGGGATGGCAGTCCTGACTGATAAGTGGCAGGGCGTTCCAGTCTTCTGAGTCAGGAATCCTATCTGTGCCAGTCCGCACTCAGGCGTGAGCCTTGCGGTCTCGGATCATCCTGGCCTATGCAACCGGGACTTCCAACAAGGACGTTGTGGCGTAATTGGGGTCAACGGCGCCCGCGGTGGACCACTGGCAGGCCCGCCTCGTCGAGCACAGGATTGCGTGGCCTGGGCGGCACGCCCGGCCCGGCAGCCCCGCACGGTGAGCGACGAGCAAGTGACAGACCCCATGGCCACAACCCTGGAACGCACCCCGAATACGACGCACTGGTCGACCCGGTCTATGGCCGAGAAGACGGGCCTGTCCGCAGTCGACGGTCTCCCTCGTCTGGAGACCCTTCGGCCTTTGGGTAACACCGGGATCCTGTGATCCGTCGCGGGGTGGAGCACCGAAGGCTGTGGTCGTGGACTTGGTTCGTCAGGGCGTCTTGCGCGATGAGTTCGCGGAAGTGTCGCGCTTCCGTTCAGAGTTGTACGACGGGGTGCTGTGCACGGACGGGCCAATTCGAGTGCTGGTCGATTTCGCGCTGGTGCCTGACTATACCGCCATGATCACGAAGCTCTGCACGGCGGGGTTCAACCAGCGGGCCGGTATCGCACGGCTGCGTCATTTCCCGGTCGGGGTATCGCTACCGAGAGCGGTGAATGGTGAATGGTGAACTGATTGTGGCCGACGTAGCTGCAACCCGGCACCCACACAACGGCAGACCAGGCCTTTTGCCACACGTTCGGCCGAGGCGATAGCCACGCTGGAAACCGGCCGCGCGTTCGGGACCACGCTGCTCGACACGGTCCACAAGGCGCCCGCCGCGGGCGTCCCGGCAGTAGCCTCCGTGCAGATCCGAGAGTGGCCGAACGGCCGGACGACGTAGAGGTCCTGGTCGTGCTGGACGCCGGATGCGACACCCCGCGCGTCGCCCGCCCGCTGGCGGGCTGCTGCCCGTCGAGATCCTCAGCCAGCTTCACTCGGAACGAGTGATTCGACGTCCGAGACCCTCCGCAAGGAGTTGAGCGTGGCCAAAACCACGAGTGGTCGGGTGCGCAAGCGCAGCGGCGGGGTCGTCTTCGGCGACACCGCAACCTGGGGCACCGAGCCTCCGTGACGGTCACGGACCCCCGACCCTATCGCAGGCGACCGCGTCGGCATGAAACTGATTGCATCCGCAGCTGACCCGCGGGGCCGCACAGCTCGGCCACGCCGGCCTGCCTACCGTCCCCGAGGGCACTGTCATCCCCGGATTGAGGAGAAACTGCCCAGCGGCGGGGTCGACAAGCCAGTACGGCTATGGCAGTCGCGCGCCGCCACCGCGGAAGCAGACGCCGACCACTGCCGGCGGTCCTACCTCCACCGCTTCGACATCAAGCGGACATTCCGGTTCATTGCTCTTGGATGAACCGAGCCTGGGTGAATCTAGGCTTCGCAGCCGGGAAGCGGCTGACCGGTGGGCTCGGCTTGTGCTCGCCGCGTGTGCCCAGCTCCGACTCGCACGACCGCTACTCGCCGACCTCCGCAGGCCGTGGAAGAAGCCGCCTGAAGGCGAACAGGCTGACATCGCCCGCGTCCGGAGATGGCTCGGGACACGCACGCGAAGGCCAATCCACCGACGGATACACCGAAGCCGACCCGCCCCGGGCTTGAGGAAGCACAGCCTGATCCTCCGCCACGGCCTGGGCAGAATCTTCGGCACCGGGGAGGCGTTCAGCCGCCCTGCCCATCACAAAGTCGGCACGAACCGCGTAGAGCCTCGAGCTGGGATGGAGAAGCTGGGGACCGCCGCTCACCGCGCGGGTAGCCACCATCGGGCGCGTACTGCACGGATCGTCAGGCATCGCGGCGGCCCCTGCGAAGGCCATCTCGCCGGGAGCAGAGGACGCTTCTGCGGGCGAGGGTGCCATGACGCAGAGGGCAGCTTCGTATCGCCCGTTCAGGCAAACGACTGAGCAGTGGTCGCTTGGCGTCTCCTTTGGTGGGGGCCGGGGAAGAGGCCAAGCCGATCTGGCGTAGATGGATCATGCATAGAAACAGGCCAGAATGGGAGGGTGGAGGTGCTGACGGGCATCTTGGACGGAGACCCCCAGCCCCAGTGGCTTAGGTGACCGGTCGTTCACCCGGGCGGACTGAGTGCCACCTCTCGGTCCGCCTGGGCCGGCGAGTCCCGCCGAGACGGCATGATGGACTATGTGGGTGCTTCAGTCGCTTCGGTCGCTTCAGTCGCTGGCCGCCCCCAATATCGTCGTCGTGGACCGGACGACCCCGGCGACACGCGCGGCAGTCCACGGCTCGGCGTCCCACTCGAATAAGGCTTCGCTAGTCTATGTTCGCCATTGGGTCGCTTCAGTCGCTGCAAAGGGGGTGCGCCCTATGCCCGTCGACCAGGCTGTGATGCCCTACAGCAGTTCAACGTCCTCAGCAAGGGCCCCAGTCGTCCCCGATCCTGCGTCCGTCGCGCACTGGTGCGCCAGCCAGGGGTGGCCGGTGCATCCGCTCACTCCAGGACGCAAAACACCTGCCGCGAACTGCCGCCGCTGCTCCGGGGCCAACCACGAACGACCTCGGTGCACTTGCAAAGAGTCCGGGCGGTGGTGCCACGGCTTCCACAGCGCCACGCTAGACCCCGCCCTCATCGACCGATGGTGGCGCCTTGAGCCACGCTTCGGAATCGGTGTCGCGTGCGGCGCGGCAGGACTGGTCGTAGTAGACATCGACGCCCACCCCGGGCCACTCCCAGTACGGAGCCAACTACTCCCCGGAATCCCCATTCCCGAGGGGGTTGACCTCTCCGGCCTGGAAAACGGCTACCACACTCTGGGTGTGCTAGCTGCGCTGCGCGACCAGCCCAGTCCGGCAGACGACCTCGCGACGCTGCGCGTGCGCACGCCTTCAGGAGGGCTGCACGTCTGGTACCGGGCCCGCCCAGGGCGGCCGTTTCAATCATCATCAGGTTCGGGCGGGAAGCGCGCGCTTGCCTGGCAGGTCGATATACGAGCCCGTGGGGGCTACATCATTGCCCCCGGAACGCGGACGGACGCGGGACGTTACGTTCCGGTGAGCGACGTCCTCAAGCCAGCCGAGCTACCGAATTGGCTAGCAGACGAACTGGACCGTACCCATCACTCCCCGACGGCCCCGTCGGCCCGGGAGGCGAGCCTCCCGCCGCGGGCCCAGCTCGCCGTCGCTGCTGCCCGCGGCGAGGGGTCAAAGGGTGCGTTGCGCCTTATGGGCAACACACTTGCTGAGGTCTCACTCTGCGGCTCGCAATCAGAAGGCGCGGGGTTCAGCGAGAAACTTAACCGCGCCGCCTATACAGCGGGCGGGCTGGTGGGGGCAGGACTCCTCTCAGAAGCCGAAGCCCGCAGCACGCTCCTGCATACGGCCCTTTCCGCCCGGCCCGGGCAAGAAGCCCGTGCCAGCAGTATCATCCGCAGCGGCCTCGCAGCGGGGATGCGGGCGCCCTTCCGACCGGGAGGCCTGCCGTGACACAGGACAATACAGACTTCCTCTTCCAGTTCGACCCTGCCGCAGTGGCAGCGCAGATTCGAGAGCAAACCGCGACCCTGCTGCCGGCGCAGAAGCCCCCCCGCGCTGCAACAACAGAGAACGACCCAGCAATCACAGCAGCCGGGCTAGTACCTGACACCCTCACGGATCGTGGCAACGCCAAGCTCTTCGTGAAGCTCTACGGCCGGGACTACCGTCATGTCCCGGGCATGGGCTGGTACAAGTGGGACAAGACTCGCTGGCAAGTAGACGAGGACGACACTGTCCTTTGGGCTGCTGGAGACCTCGCCGAAGCGATGGCCACCATTGATCCCCACGGGATGCACTCGGCCCACGAGCTACGACGGCATCGCAAACGCGCCCTCAGCACCACAGGCATCAACGCGATGCTGACACAGGCGAAGTCCGCTCCGGACATCGTCCTCAATGCGGCACGCCTGGATGCAGACCCTTACGCACTCTGCACTCCGGCGGGGATCGTCGATCTGCGGACGGGCCTCGTCCACCCACCTGACCCGAACAAGGACTTCCACTCCCGATCCACCAGCGTAGGCGCAGAGGAAATGCCTACCCCCCGGTGGGAAAGATTCCTCCGGGACACCTTCGGGGAGGACACTGAAGGAGAGGAGATGATCGACTTCCTCCATCTCCTCCTCGGGTACTCCGTCACTGGAGATGTCGGAGCACAAGTACTTCCGTTCCTCTTCGGGTCTGGCAAGAACGGGAAGTCCGTGCTACTTGACGTCCTCATCAAGCTGCTCGGAGACTACGCGGATGCTGCCCCGCCAGGCTTCCTCATGGCCCGCCCTTTCGAAGGCCACCCCACCGATCTCGCCGAGCTTCACGGCCGCCGGGTCATCGTCTGCTCAGAGGTGAAGCCCGGCGACAAATTCGATGAAGCACGGGTCAAACTTCTGACCGGTGGAGATCGGATCAAGGCCCGCCGCATGAGGCAGGACTTCTTCAGCTTCACCCCCACCCACAAGCTGTGGCTGCTGGGGAACCACCAACCGGAAGTCGGCACGGGCGGCTTCGCCTTCTGGCGGCGCATGCGCATGATCCCCTTCACCCGGGTCGTCTCAGACGACCGGAAGATCGACAATCTTGCCGACATTTTGGTGACCGAGGAGGGTCCCGGGATCCTGAACTGGCTCATCATCGGAGCCCGTCGCTATCTCAATGGAACACGCGACCTGTCAGGGGCTGAGCGGGTCCGGATCGCGACAACGACATACGCGGAAACGGAGGACCACACCGGACGCTTCTACAGCGAGTGCTGTTCGCTCGCTCCAGCACGACGCGTCGAACAGGCCAGCCTCTACGCCGCCTACAGGTCTTGGTGCGTCGGGGAGGGCTCTACACCGCTGTCCTCACGCGCCTTCGCGTCCAGGACCAGGGAGCTACTGGGATTGGCCTCCCCCAAAGACATGACAGTATCCAATTCGCGGAAGTATTACCCAGGGATCGGCCTACTGACGGACGAGGAGGCAAGATGAGCTCTCTGATCACTGAAGACGAGATCAAGGACGAAGTCGAGCTAGTCTGGCTCGAGGACATCTCGCTCTTGGACTACGTACGCCAGAGCTTGGACCGCCTTCCCACACGCCGTGGGAAGCCCGCCTATCACAGGGCAGGGCGGCTTGTTGGCTACGCCAACCTTGCGCCCGAAGCGAAGGCATCACGTTCATCGGGCACATTTCGCAGGAGGGTCTTCTGGCTCCTGCCGCACGACCGGGACAGCGTACCGGAGGGCCTGTACTCGTCAGGAGCTCCCGCTGAGGCGATCGATCCTACGACGGTAAGCTCTGCGATAAAGGGGCACAAAACTGAGCGTTCTGAAGGCGGACCCCCTTCGACAGCGATGAAAGAGCTGGGGATAACGCTGCCTCTCTAGAGTTCGGGCGGTCCCACCGTGGATGCCCTGCCAGGAGAAACGACCTCCACCGTCTCAGTGGAGCTCCGTACATGGCGACCCATGATGGGCACAGCGGGGTCACGGCGACGATCGTGTTCGTAAGGACGTCCGCCGGCTTGTTGCAGCAATGAGCGCTGAGGGTCCAAGCGTTGTCCCGTAACTCAGGGCAGAGGTCGGTAGGTCACCACAAGCAGACCTGATCGTCAGGTTGCGCCCCGCATCGCGGCCTGAATCGGATCCTGACCAAGCAGGTCGAACCGGACATCGGCAAGCGGCGCCCAGAGTTACGAGACAGCCCTGAGGTCTGGCCGGTGCGGCCTGTACCCACGAAGCCGACGGGGGCGGCCGCACCGTGCTCATCCCGCCGTGGGCGGAGCCCACGGGGAACTGCCCTGGTTTAAAGCTGCAGTCCTAACCCCGTCAGCACGTGAGCCTTTGCGGGGAGGCAGCCGCCAGGGCGGGAGAGGACCCGCACCCGGAGACAGGTCAACTTCCGGTCCCCCTCGCTATCTCCGCAGCGACAGCCCACGACAAGTCTGTCCATACGCTCGCACGACGGCTACTCGAGCCACTACGCCGTCTCTGAACTGGACCGCGAAGGGGCTTCCCCTCAAGGGGAGACACCATGTCTACAGCTCGTCCCGGCACGCTACCGGCATTACCTTCCACAGACGAAAGCTGTGCGGCCTTCCTCTGAGGGATCTGCTTGCTTGGGCGCAGTCCCTCAAGAAAGGGACTGCGCCCAAGCAAGCAACAAGTCGACACACATCGGGGAGTCGGCCCCCTCACCGTGGGAGCGCTGGGCGGGCGCCAACCGCCGGCGGATGCCGGCGCCTATCCCCCGGTGCTCCTGCGTACGCCAGGAGCCGACAACTGGGACGCTCCGCGCAGGAGGACACGCCGCTCCGGGCAGGGACAGTAGTTGAGTCGCTGACGTGCGTTCAGTCCCTCTGATGGTGGCGAGTTACTGCAGGTCAGGGGCACGCCCCACACAGGACAGCGACTGAAGCGACTGAACTGCTATATATCGTCCAGGTAGGGCAATTGCTAGTTGGCGTCATAAGATCAGGCTTCAGTCGCTTCAGTCGCTTTCTGATGCCATCCACCCCTGTGACCTGGGCAAACGTAAGAGAGACTGAAGAACTAGAGTCTCTCTTAATCAGTCGCTCCGCCGCAGTTGCATTTTGCACCTTTTAGACATAGATGCTCCTCTTTCAGTAACCCCCGCCACAGGCTGATGTCCCTCCTCCTTGCGGATCGCGCCTACTCCTCCGGAGACCCTCTCCGACGCTGGCATCCGCACGGTCATCCCACAGCCGACCGACCAGACCAAACACTGCCTGCGGCGTAGCCCCCTATGCAGGCTGCCCGGTTTTGGTGCGGACACATACCAAGAGCGCAACGTCATCGAACGGCGCATCGCCCCCCGCGGAGCAATAGTCAAGAGTCCCGGGTGAACTGATTCGAGCTTGCGCTGCGGTGGGCAAGGCCATCCCTAGGAGCGTTGCGAATCCGCTTGGTGCAGGCGGCCTCAGCGACGATCTCGACGACTTCAGCGTTCATCCCGTCGGCCAGCTTGAGCTAGAGCCAGTTGGATGGCGCGAGCAGGTCGTCCCGCTGCTAGTGCAGCTTGAGCGTGGTGGCGCGGAAGAGCGCCCCTCCCAGCAGTCGCTCAGCGAGGAAGAGGTGGTCGATCGTGGCCAAGGCCATCGTCCCCGCTCCCCCGGCGTAGGTGGGAGCGGGGATAAAGCCTGGCCGATCTGCGGTCCAGGTGCTGAAGCACGCCGGATTGGGCCAGTGTCTGTTCCGGATCAATGAGCACACAGCTGATCAGGTCGACCTTCTTCGGGTCGCCGATGTGCTCTAGCTTGTCGAGGTAGGCCGTAAAGCGGACGTGACCGTTTTCCCCTGCAGGATGTCGTGGATCTCCGTGCGGCCTGCTCCTCCCCCGAGGCCAGGACCCCGTTCCCGAAGCGGGTGCCGGACCAGGCCAGAGCGACGAGGTTGGCGCCGGTGATCGCACATCAGCGTTCCCGGATGGACTCGACGAGCTTGAACAAGGTCGTCAGGGTGGCGGCTGGGCTCCCTGTACCGTCGGTGACCTTGGTGCCGGAGCCTAACGGTGGAGGACGTCGACTCGATCGGGTTCGTGGTCCGCAGGTGGATCCGGCGCTCGCCGGGCATCGTAGAACGCCAGCAGCTCCTCAGCGTCGTCGGCGATCTTCGCGACGGCCTTCGGGGACTTCGCGCCGTTGGCGCAGGCGAACGGATCGATCGCCTTCCCGGCGTGGCCCGGTCCTCGGTGTTGCGGGTCTCCTGCATCGCTTTTTTACGCGCAGGAATGAGCGGACCACGGTCGGGCATTCGGGACATTCCGAGCCCTGTCGATCCAGCACCCTTGCTGCCGTGCAGCAGGGACAACCTCAGTCAAGGCACGCCACGGCCCCATCGCGAGGTCGTCGGCCACGAGTTCGAGGTCGCACGTGTCACATCCGCGGCAGACCTGCAGCCCCATGTCTGGGACATGGCGTCGCCGTCCCCTACTGCTTTTTCAGCCGGGTCACCGGCGGCTGCGGCAGAGTGGAGGAACTGCTCCAGCGCCGGCGCGAATTCTCCGGAGGACAAGCAATGGAGGTAGAGCAGTGGGAGTACCTCGCTCACCGTGAGCGACTTGAGGCACCAGGATCTTGACGAGAAGCGCTTGCGCTCGCCGCAAGCCTCGTTGACGCGGCGAGCGTCCACCTGCGGCGCAGTCACCAGCCAACCGCCGCGGAACCTGTCTGTCCCGGGTCGTGGTGCCCGGTCAGAAGTGGTTTTGGTCAGAAGCGTTTCGTGTTTTGGTACTGGGGTGGCCCAGACGGGGTTGGATCGAGATCATGCCCGGTGTGCTCCCTGGGGGTCCAGCCCTCAGGGAGCACACCTGACCGGGATATGAGGGGCCGACCCGCTTGCAAATTTTTTCAGGTCGAGGTGTTGCACCCCCCGAGGGGCCGGACATGTACGGGTGGAAGCAGCGAGAGGGAGTCATGGCCAGCGACGTCGAAGCGCAGTTCACTGATGTGTACCGGGAGCACTATGAGGATGTTTTGCGGTTCGTCCGCAGACGTGCTCACCCGATGTACGTCGATGACATCGTCAGTGACACGTTCCTTACTGCATGGCGTAGATGGAGGGAGCTTCCGGAGGAGCCCCGTCCTTGGCTGTTTGGTACTGCACGCAAGGTGATGCTGAACGCGCATCGTGGTCAGCACCGTCAAACGGCTGTTGCGGTCCGCATCATGGAAGTCGGCGGCGACGACAGTTACGACGGGATGATCGCGGCGGAAAACCGGATGGACCTTGTTTCCGCCTGGCGGCAGCTTTCGGCCGCAGACCAGGAGGTACTGGCTCTTCATGTGTGGGAGGGGCTCCCCGATCGGGCTGCGGCTTCCGTACTCGGATGCTCACGTGCCGCTTACACGATGCGGCTTTCCCGCTGTAAGCGCCGCTTGGCCAAGGCTTTTGGGTCAACCAGTTGCCCCGCTCCCATCTTGACTTCCGCGAACTAAGGAAACTGAAGTGAACAAGGCTGAGAAAGATCCACTCCAGATGCTGACTGCTCTGGATGCTGCCCCCTCTCGCCCTCTTACCGGCTTCGAAGCCCGCCAGAAGGAAGATCTCTTGCGTACCGTGTTGACCGAAACTGTCTCTGCCCCACAGCCCACCTCCCGTGCTCGCCGCCGGCGTCCGCTGCTTTTGATGGCCGCAGGCGCGGTCGCCGCGACCGCGGCCATTGTGACCGTGGCTACCGTCCCGTCGGGTACCACCAGTGCGACGGCCGTCGGCTCGGGAGGGCCGCTGTCCTCCATCGAGCTCGCGAGCTGGACAGGCACTCCGACTCACCCGACGAGTACTGCCCCTTCGGCTACCGCCGCCGAGAAATGGTGCCTCCAAGCATTGGACAAGGACCCTGCCAACAAGGACGTCTCCTACAGCAACCTGGACGTGCGCGGCACAGTCACCTCTGTCGTCGTCACCGACGGTTCGACTATTTCGTACTGCATCACTGGCAAGAAGGGCGATGGCATGGCGGAGGTGATCGACCCGGTTAAGAAGCTCAGCGACGATGCGGTCAAGGTGGGGTCGGCTGGCGCTCGGGGCAAGGGAAGCACGGGTGTGAACTACATGGAAGGATCCGTTGGGTCGGACGTCAAGTCTGTGACCTTCCACGACTCCGGTCGGACGGTCAACGCGACTATTGAAAAGGGCCGCTTTGTGGCCTGGTGGCCGGCCGCCAAGCCTTCAGGCGCTGTCAGTGGCAAGGTAGTCCTGACCCTTCAGGACGGCTCTACCCGAACCGTTTCAGGCAACTCACTTTTTGAGACGAAGTAGCGGCCTGGCCCATTTGACCCAAGCTGCCAACTACCCATCGTGCTAATGCGCGATGGGTAGGGTCATTGCACACTGTGCAACGCGACGCCCCCTAGCTAGTACTCCAGCTGTAGATCGCGATCTACATACTTGAGCGGCTTGCCGCTGATAGTGGCCAGCCTGGGATAGTACCTGGTCGCCACTGGGACCAGTCGAGCCGGTGGGCCGTGTCGTGGACGAGCGGGACGACGAGGGCGATGAACAGGCGCTGGATTCGTTGCAAGCAAGCGGTATTAGCTCGTCCGGCCCCGGGTGGCGGGTGTGTCCGTCAGCGCGGACGATGGTGAGGAAGGCGTGGGCAAGCATTGCGAGGGTGACCCAGCGGTGCCAGGACGTCCAGCGTCTGACTTGGTATTCGTCCGGTTCGGCCAGACCCTTGCCGGACCGGAAGGTCTCCTCAACTGTCCGCCTGCGCCCGGCGACCCGTACCAGGATGGACAGCGGCACCTGGGTGGCTGAGTAGCAGCGGTAGAAGGCGAGTTCGCCGGTGCGCCGGTTGCGGCGGACGAGCAGTTGGTGGTGGCCCGGCCAGCCGTCGGCGAGGTCGGCCAGGGCCCAGTCGTAGAAGCGGTGTCCCTTGGCTCCGGAGCCGGCGGAGAGTTTCTGCCAGGCCCTTTCGGTAGCTTCTTGGCCAGGGCATCAGCGTGGACCTTTCCCGCGCGGGTGGTGATCTGGTGGTCACGGGCTACGGCGAGTACGTAGCCGATCTGCCGCTTCTCCCGCTCGGTCCGCAGGTGCGGGCTGCCTCCGTAGACCTCATCGCCGGTCACCCAGGATGCGGCGACACCGGCGTCCAGTACCCGGCCGATCATGCGGGCGGTGAGTGCGGGTTTCGCGTGGTGAAGCCGACGGAGTCGGGTGTCCCGGTATCCCGGCAGCGGGCCGTGTCCTCGGTCCAGGAACGCGGGACATACAACTCCCGTTCGATCGCCGCGTGTCCGAGCGAGGTGGAGCAGGCGAGGTAGACGGCGACCTGACTGTTCTCGATGCATCCGGCGGTGCCGGTGTATTGTCGCTGCCCGCCCCCCGTGTGCGTGCCCTTCTTCAGGTCGCCGGTCTCGTCCACGACCAGCACCGCGTCCTCGTGGTGCAGGTGCTCGACGACGAAGCCGCGGATGTCATCGCGTACCGCGTCGGCATCCCACTTGGCCCTCGACAGCAGGTGCTGCAGGTCGTACGGGGTCGCGTCCCCTGCCTGCTCAGCGAGCGTCCAGCAGTTCTTGCGCGGCAGGTCCGACAACAGCCCGAGCACCAATGCCCGTGCCCAGCACCGTGGTTCCACTCGGCCGAACCGTCTCGCGATACGGCCCATCAGGACCACGAACGCTTCCTGTCAGCGGGCAGGATCTACGCTGTGCCCTGCGGCCACCGTCTGATCTTCCGTCTTCACACACTGATGATCAACGGTGGTCACACCCATTCCCCGGAGCGACCCCCAACGGGCCTACCACGAACCGCTGTTAGAGCAATCGCAGGTCAGCGGTAAAGGGCCAATGTCAGTGCCGGGTGATAGGAAGCGGGGATGACCCCGACACCTGCCTTCGAAGACCTGCTGGTCCAGGACCGCTCCCCCGCCCTGCGCAGCAGTGTCGCAGGCTCCCCCGGTCTGGATGTCCGCGTCCCCAGCTGTCTCGACTGGTCGCTCCACGACCTCGTCGAGCACCTCACCCAGGTCACCGGTTCTGGGCGGCGGCGGTCGTGGCCGGTCCCAGCGAGAAGCCACCGACCGTGGCACCGGCCGGTGCCACGCTCTCAGCCGACCTACTGGCCCGTTCGGCCGCAGCCCCCCCAGGAACTGATCGCCGCCCTGCAAGCCGCAGGTCCTGCGGTGGACTGCTGGACATGGTAGGGCGACTCCGACGTCCCGACAACGAATAATGCCGTGGCGCGCCATCAGGTCCACGAGGCCGCCGTCCACACCTTCGACGCCCAGCTGGCCACCGGAACTCCCCAGCCCGTCCTCACGGTTGTCGCACTCGACGGCATCGCTGAGTTCATCGGCCTCAGCCACGGCAACGCCGGCCCCCGGCCGCACAATCCCACCCGGATCGGCCTGCACGCCGCCGAGGGCCAGTCATGGCTGGTCGACCTCACGGCGTCGGGCTCACACCTCGTCGACGGCCAACATGAAACGGATGTCGGCCTCCACGGATCCGCAAGCAACCTGTTGCTCACCCTGCACGGCCGCCCCCCTGGACAACCTGCGAAGCGAGGGTGACCGCGCCCCCCTGGAGGACCTCCTGAACTGGCCAGACCTGGGCTGACCTCCAGCCCGAGAAATGCCCTGCGGGGCGGGGCGCCTACGCCCTGGCCTGCGGCACCCCGCCAGCAAGATCGCGATCTACGGCTGGAGTACTGCTCCGGACAGGTGCGTTCCGCTCGCAGGGACGGGAAAGCTACTGGTGAGACTGGGTTGGAAGGTTGGTCGAGCCATTCGAGGGCACCGGTGATGACCTGGGTTCAGGGCCAGCGGCGGGCGGGCGGAGGATCTGCCGGCGGCCGGCCGAGCTGAACAGGCAGAGCCGCAGTCGGCCGGGCTCCCAGAGCTGGATCTGGCCGGTCAGCGCGAGCGGCGGCATCCAGGACAGCGGGTCGAGTGCGATTTGGACGATCTCCAGCTAGATCCGGTGCGGTGTGTGTGGTGCAGGGGCAGTCGCGCGGGCGGCCTGGGTGCAGTCCTCGGCCCGTGCCCGCAGGCGGTGGCGGAGCTCGAGTTCGGCGATCGGCCGGCCGGTGGTGTTGGTGCGAAGCACGTGAGCCGTTTGCGGTCGGCGTCGGTGATCCTCAGCTGGGCCCCGGGTTCGGTCGTTCCTTTCGGGTGTTCAGCCGCATGCCCTTCGGGCAGCGGTCGAGTACGCCGCCGGTGAGTTCGGCGACCCAGGCCCCGTCGCGGACCTCTCTGTTGGGCTCGGCAGCAGGCGTCCATGCTGCGAGCGGCACTGTGAGTACGGCCTGGTGGATTGTGTCGGTGATGGTCTTGCCGACCGAATACGACAGCCATCGTCCGCGTTTCACGAGCCAGGCGACGAACTCGTGGGTGCAGTGTCCGGCGCCCGCGCCGATAGGGCTTGGGCAGCTGGGCCAGTGCCAGTTGGGTGGTGGTGATGTGATCGGCGGCGGTGTTGCTGCCGCGTTCCCGGGCCTAAGCGGAGCGGCGGCTGGCTCACCGGATACTCCCTCCCATGGTCGACGAAGCCCATCAGCGGGTGGTGGCTGAAGGTCTTCTTCTTCCGGGTCGCGGCCGTGTCTTCCTTGCCGGTATGCGCGTTCACCAGGACGCCGTCCGGGTCCGCAGTCACAGAGCCGGTCGCATCCGGCGCCGTGTGTCCGGCCAACTCCCATACGTGCTGGCGCACATGGGACGGACCGTTGCGGATTGCGTCCAGGGGGCGTTGCCCGCCCGCTGCGAGCGTGCCGATCGGCCGGGAGACCGGCGGGTGACGCCACCGGCAGCCCGAACATGGCCGGCTCGGCCCGCAGCATGCTGACGTCGGCCAGGCGGTCGCCGCCGGCGGCGACCGCGAGCGCCACATCCGGCAGGATCGTGCCGGGATCGTGCACCGCACGCGGCTTGCACCAGGGTGCCAGAGCCGCTGATATCACAGTATCCAGGCCCGTCTTGCGGGCCGTCTCCACCAACAGCACGGAATCGGCCCGCGAGACCACTCCACGACCGGTGCTCTCAACGCGGACATGCGGGTACGACCTGGTCCGCTTTTTCACCGGAAAAGGGCTTCTTTCTACGGCATCATCTGGACCCTCGACAAGTCCCATCGTTCCAGGTCGGGGGCGATTTTCGCGTTTGTGATCAAGCCGCGGCCAGATCACCTTGTGAGAGCCCGAGGCTAGTGCCGGATCAAGCGACGTTGGCCACGTTGGGGGTAACCCTCGCTGCCTGCGAGCTGGATCACTGGATGAACCGTAGGTTCTGGGGTCGGTGAGGCCTTCCACGAAGCCCTGAAAGCTCGCAGCCAGGGGGGTTCGAAACCAGGGTCAACGTCAAACTACATGAGCGTTGGGATCGGACCTGTCCGGTAGCCCAGCCCGATCCAGCAGGGCTCGTCACTGCTGAGAAGGGCAAGCGGGGTGGGTAGGTCCCACTCATCGATCAAGTACGCGCTGTGGGACAGGGACAGAGTTATATGACTGGGCATCTGTACCCACTGGGGGCATGGCAGTCATAACGGTCCCCATTAACCTCTCGGGTCCGTAGCAATGGGACCTTGAAGTCGGAATCCTGCCCGTGCTCATCATAGAGGAGCGGGCGCTGCGAAGCCTGAGTGCCGACTCCCTGGACGGTGAAAGCACTCAGTCCAAGGGGGACGGGGCACGAGAGCAGGGGCGGCTGCGATCGACTTTGGCAGCCCTTGACCTCGACAGCACGGGCGCAGGGGTATGAACGGTGACGAGCCGGCTCGGTGACAGGTCCGGCCCGGTCCGGACCCTGCCACCCTGGAGCTCAGGAGGTATGTGAGTGGCTTGCTGCCCCTGCTTCAGTACGCGACGCAAAGGATAGCGACGGTGCCAAGATGGAGCGGGGCGGCTCTACCGTCGGAAACGGGGCCGGTGTGATGCCTAAGACGTCGTTTCCTTTGGCTTGATCGTTCGTTGTGCTGAGCATGGCGACTCTTGCTGAGCGGTTGGTGCCGGATCAGTTGTGGGAGCTATTTCGGCGGGTGGTGCCTCCGACGGAGGTCATACGACCGCAGGGCGGTGGGCGTAGGCGGGCTGGTGATCGTGAGGTGTTGACGGCGATCGTGTTCGTGGCGACGTCCGGCTGCTCTTGGCGGCAGTTGCCGCCGATGTTCGGGCCGGCCTGGCCCACCGTCTACCGGCGCTTCGCCCAGTGGTCCAAGGCCCGTGTGTGGGCCCGGCTGCACCGAGTCATCCTCGACGAGCTCGGTGCGCGTGGGGAGCTGGACTGGTCGCGCTGCGCCATCGACTCCGTCAGTGTCAGGGCCCTCAAAGGGGGCAGCTGACGGGACCGAATCCGACCGACCGCGGCAAGAACGGATCGAAAATCCACCTGATTGTCGACCGGTCGGGCCTGCCGATCTCCGTCACCATTTCCGCGGCGAACACTCATGACAGCCTCGCCCTGCAGCCCCTCGTGCAGGGCATACCTCCCGTCCGCAGTCCGCGTGGGCCGCGGCGGCGACGACCGCACAAGCTGCACGGCGATAAGGGCTACGACTACGCTCACCAGCGGCGATGGCTGCGTGAACGCGGCATCACGCCCCGGATCGCTCGTCGCGGCAAGGAAAGCTCCGCCCGGCTGGGCCGTCATCGCTGGGTCGTCGAACGCACCATGTCCTGACTCGCCGGCTGCAGGCGTCTGCACCGCCGCTACGAACGCAAGCCGGAACACTTCCTGGCTTTCACTGCGATCGCGACCAGCCTCATCAACTACCGCAGACTGACCAACTGAAACGACGTCTAACTGCTGGCCGGACCACGCTAGGGCTGAAGCCCTACCCTTGGCGCAGCCCGCAACCGTATGACTTCCGTCGCCACGGACCTCCAGCGACAGGGGATCCCAGAGGTACTCCTGGTTCGCTACTTATGCGTACCCCGAGCCCGGGCAAGGCGCTGTGCCTTTCTTGCTCCGGGGGGCGGATCATTGGACTGTTGTCACCACGTGTTCTTGGAAAAATGCTGTGACGGACTGCCGTTCGCCGTCGAGACCTTGAAGGTATTCGGCCAGGCAGGCACTGACGATCTCGAACGGTTTGACAGGAAGCTGACCTGGCATCGTCTTCATGATGTCAATCATGCGGTCGAAACGGGCGTTGACGTCGGCACTGAGTTTACATACGGGACGCTGCTCTGGAAGGGTCTGCGCATCCCTGTCGCCCAGGATGTACTCCCTGTAGTTGGAGCCAGTTTGGGCGAGGGACCACACTAGATCTTTCTCGGCCTCCATTTGGGCTAGATCGGTTCCGAACGGTTGTAGGCCTTTGAGTCTCGCAGCCAACACCGCGTCGATGTAGTTGGCCTGTGTCAACCTCGGCACCTGCTGAGTGAGGGCTCCGAACAGCGCTTTGTCCACAGCGATCTGACTGCCGAGCTGTTCTGCAACGAGCCCGTACAGGTGGACGTTCCTGTTCCTATGAGAGGCAGACTGCAGGCGAGCGGTCCCGTAAGAGTTGAGCAGTCCGGCGTAGGCGGGGGCCGTTCTCGCGAGGGCGTGGAAAGAGTCCTGCCGTCGTTCCGATGCACTGCCGGCCCGGTAGGGGCGGACAGGAGCGCGGCGCGTGGGGCGACGGACCGTCGTGGATTCGGCGGGTGACCACGTCGCCACAGCACGAGAAGGCTGGGGCGATGAGGCGAAGGGCTCCCGTGTGGGCTCTGCAATGGGCTCTGATGTGACTACGGCATCCTCTGCTTCGTCAGAAGGCGGCGCAGTCGGGAAATGATCTGTACTGTCTTCTGTTTTCGATGGAGCCGGCAGGGGCTCCATCGGTGTTGTGGTCGGACTCCCGGTTGTCGTCGTCCGAGTCCTCGACACCTCTGACGGTGGTTCGGAATCTTCGGATGATGCAGCTGTTGCCGTAGCGGTGGTCCTGTTAGCCCTGTTGAACTCGGGCGGAGGCACCCCGTCGAGTGGCGGCGCCGGGTCAATGTCCGGCGGGGCCATTTTTTGAGTTCCGATCACCTCCGCTGCCCTGAAGGGAGTTGGCGGCAGTACTGCGTCCTCATCCTCCTCGTCGTCGAGACTCAGGCTGATTGGAGGCAGCTTGGGTGTGTCCTTCTTCTTGCGTCGACGTGCGGAAGCGCTGTCGCTCATGCCTCTCCCCGCAATTGCTTGTTGCGACGGCGGATCTGGTGTAGGACCGCCGCTGCGAAGTGTGTGTAGTCGTCCGCTAGGTCTGTCGCTCTTTGTGGCTCTACAAGCCTGTCATTTTCGTCCCGCGGGCGCGGAACAAGAACGCCCGTATTTGGATCGGCCAGCTTGCCGGATGCTGCGAGCGCCAGCTCCTTCGCAGGCATTCCAGTGTTACGACAGAGAGCGGCCAGCACCGGAGCTTCTCGTACGTAGGCTGAAATTACGACCTCCGGGTCGAGACGTGCATTCGCCACTAGAAGTTCAATCTTCTCCCTGAGATTAACAAGCTCGCTCGTGGGCTCCCCCTTGACTTTCTTGAAGCCGAGAAAACCAATGGCCGCGATCGAGACCTCAGGGTTGATAACGCGAACTCCCCGCACGAGACGGGCCAGGCTCCCCAATCCCTCGAGGACGCCGTCGTCCGACCCCTTCACGGGGGCCACGAGATGGGTCGATGCCGCGAGGCCTAGACGCTGGTTGTTTTTGTCGCTGGGGGAGAAGTCGATAATGATCCATTGATAGAGGTGCGAGATTTGGACCAGGAGGAGCGCCAAGAGTAGAAAGGCGGCCGGTCCGTGTTCGGCGCTAACCTTGTCTACTCTTCCGGAGATGTCGGCGTTAGACGCTCCCGATGGCACCACATCCAGGAATGGGCGGACATTTTTCACGATTGAGAGCGGTCGATCGTCTGTGACGGCATCATAGAAGGAAATACCGTTGTCGTCGAACTCGCCACCTCTTATTCCGAAATCGTTACGACTGTTGCCGTTGCTGTCTAGTTCGATGTAGAGAATTGGACGCGGAGACTTACCTGCGGAACTCCGCCGATCTTGTTCTTCGGCGAGCGTGTATGCGAGGTTGGCGGCCAGTGTCGTCTTCCCGACCCCCCCCTTGCCGATCGTTACGCCGATCACGTTCCTCAGGTGGGGCCTCATTCGGGTGACGAGTGCGTCTAGCTCCTCTTGAGGAGTCAGGTCGCTGAAGCCCTTGACTGTGCTAAGTCGGCTTTCGAGATCGTTATACTCGTACTTCTCCAACGCTTTCTCGTTTCGATAGCAGGTTGATTATTCGTCAGTTGGGCAGCGAGGGCTTTGGGCTGATTGGAAGTTATCTCCGCGAGGCGCCACGAATGGAACGCTACACCTGACTGGACCGATGTGTCACGCACCGCGTCGATCGAGACCTTGTTCGCACTTACCCCCTGGGAACCCCCGCGCCGGGCCCCGTTGCGCTGCTGAAGTCACGCAGCAGCGATCTCGTCGGCTCACGACCCCATCAACGCCATTGCGGTTTCTGGTGGTCGCCAATCCCGCGTTTGGAGAAGCGGCGGCCGACCCGCATGATCTGGTCGTCTGATGTCACTCTGCATCCCCCTCCCTCTCTGCCAAAAAAATAAATGTCAGTCCCGTCGGCGTGAAGGGCGTTCGACGCGATGAGTGAGTGAGTAAAGTATGTGATTTTGTGAACTCGCAGGTCAGAGGCGTGCTTTACTCTTTGTTTGCTTTCCTTGATGATCGCCGTGCCCGTATAAACCTCCTGGGCGAGGCACTCGGAGCCCAGCGGCCCGTACCTGGGGGCAGCTGAGAGTCCCTCTGATAGGTCGCTTGCCTCGCCGCCGACAGCCTGTTGGTCCAGTGATCCGTCGGGGTTGGACGTGTATCTGCAGCCCTTGGCGGTCGGGGTCGGGGGACCGCTCAGCCAACGGGATCTTGCTCAGGTGAGGGCGCGTGCTGTCTGGCACGACCTGCCGGAATGGACAGGACGACAAACGACTCCGGCAGGAGGCCTTGGCCGACCCCAATGCCCGGCCGGATAGGTCAGGCCATGGTCGGCGCCGGCTTGACGTCGTGGCGGGCCTCAACGGCACGCGGCCCATGCTCGAAGGGGCCGGGCAGGGCCACGCTTCCTCGGGGAAGTGGGATGGGCGTGGCTGCCTGCTAGATCCGTCCTGACAGCAAAAGCGGCTGCCGTCCCCTGGGCCTCCTGTTCACGCTGGCCGGCGGTGCTACACCTCGAAGGCGATCGAGCTCGATGAACCGGTTCGGGGAGCCGGAGCCGCAACGAGGCATCCACCTCCCGCCGAAACGACCGTCACTTTCGGTGGCCTCCCATGTGCCGGCCGATGAGTACAGGCGGTACTCGGCGAATCTGGGGGCGTACTTCGGGGCGTCGCGTGGCGGTTCGGAGCGGCGAGAGTCGCCCGAGCGATTCGGGCATTGGCCCACGATCTGCGGCCGGTTTCGGCAGTGGTGGGATGCTGGGGTCTTCCGAACTGGGATCGCGGAGGCAGCGAAGCGGGGCAGGGTGGACTTGTCGCTTGTCAGCATGGACTCGACCACGATGCGGGCCATCATGATGACGCGGATTTGATCATGCGGTCTCCGAGGCTCTGGGTGCAGTGGAGAGGGGGCGTTGGCGAGGAACAAGGCGGGCACTTGGCCCGGGGCGGGAAGAATAAGAAGGTGTGAGAAGTCGCCGCAGGGCCCGGCTCCGCGCTGCCGACGTGAGGCGGTTTCGTGGCGGTTGGCCATCGGGAGGCGGCTGTCCTGCAGGCCGCGGTGCCCGCCCGTCTCGTTCAGGATCGTCGCGAGGCAAGGGGGACACGGCCGGCAGTTCATCCCAGTCCTAGACGAGATCCGCGCTCCCGGCCCGGTCAGCCGATCACGCACCCGGCCCGACGTGGTGGCCGGCGATGAGGCGTACTCGTCCCGCGGGAACCGTTTTCACCTGCGCAGACGCGGGCTCAAACTGACCGTAGCCGAGAAGAGGGATCCGGCTGTCCATCGCAAGAACCGCGGCTTACGCGGCGGACGGCCTGTCACCTGGGGGCAAGTAGCTGTACAAGCTCCGCACCGACGTCGAACGCACCATCCATGAGGTCAAGGACTGGCAAGGCAGCACCGTCCGCTACGACAAAAGCTCGAAAGCTACCAGGCCGGGCGCGATCTATGAGCCAGCTCCTACGGATCCGATGCCTCGAATCACAATTCCACATAGGCCCTTTGACCGTGTCCTACGTGGTCAAGTTTCGGAAGCGTTTGTAGCAGCAGAGGGCGGCTGCCAGCCCGAGGAAGGCCAGGTGGTTGCCGGGGTGGCGTTCGTAGCGGTGGTTGAGTCGGCGGTAGCCGGTGAGCCAGGACATGGTGCGTTCGATGACCCAGCGTCGGCGGCCTAATCGCTCGCTGGACTCGATTCCTTTGCGGGCGATGCGGACCCCGATGTGCTTGCCCCAGAGCCATCGCCGCAGGTGGGGGACGTCGTAGGCCTTGTCGGCATGGAGACGCTGAGGCTTGGACCGGGCTGCGTGGGATTCGTGTCCCATGTGGAAATGGGACAGCATCGGCTTCAGCCCAAGGCTGTCGTGGGTGTTGGCCGCGGAGAGTCCGACGCGTAAGGGCAGTCCGTTCGCGTCCGACAGGACATGCATTGTGGAACCGTGCTTACCCCGGTCCACGGGGCCCGGACCTGCAAGTTCGCCCCCTTTTTTTAGCGCGTACATGCGCGGAGTCCAAGACCGCGCGGGAGAGGCCGATCAGGGCTTGTTCGTCCAGGAGTTGGAGGACTCCCTGGTGCACTCGGCCCCAGACCCCGGCACGGGACCAGATGACGAAGCGGCGGTGCACGGTCGACTTCGACGCTCCGAAGCACGGCGGCAGCGATCGCCAGGCGCAGCAGCTGACCAGCACATAGATGATCGCGGCGAAGACCGCCTCATCATCGATGTTCGCGACCCCGCCGCCCTGCGGCCGCACCCTCGCCGCGGGCAACAACGGCCGCGCTATCTCCCATAACCCAGCCGGCACAATCCAGTCCCGACGAGCCCTGTCCATAGAAACGATCTACCTCAACCGGCCATGTAGGACACGGTATTTTAAATCCACTGAGGTATGCCCAGACATCGTTGGCCCCAGCCGAATGGGAGGCGACTGGGGCCAACGCGGGCATCGCCTTGGGCCAGAGGTGTCGAGGCCCGCAGCCGACGATGCACTCCCACCCAAGCATCACAGTGTCTACCTGGCCTCTACAGCACGTCGTCGGAGCGCTCACTGCCTGCCCCGCTCCTTTTGGACGGAACTGACACCCGTGTAAGAGCCTGTTCAAAAGGCCCGCTCGCTTAGATGCGAGGGAAGGGGCCCAGTGTGCTATCTGGACGGCTATCGGGTGGTTGAACGACGTCGCCAAGCCCGCGTCGCGAACACGCCTACGAGTGGCATCGGCTTGCAAGTTGTCCGCAGGCTCGATGGCCAAGAGTCATGATGGTCCGCCCCAGCGTGCATCTGTTAGAGCAAGCGGACTGGGCCACAAACCTGCCGCGCGTCTGCATATCAGCGGCCATGGGCAGGGTGTCTGCTTCATCACCCGCACGCTGTCTGTGTCGACGAGGCGGCTGGGAACGGAACCGATGTGAGCGGATGGACAATATCTGTGCGGTGCCCAACTCCCGCGCAAGGACTCCACGGTGGGGCTAGTTCTAGCATGCCGAACCTGCCTGGCAGCGAAGCGGCTCCATCGTGCAGATCTGACATCGAAAGCGTTTCCTGTAGACGGATACGTCCAGGAGCGGCGTAGATAGGCAGTGCACCCAATAAACACACCCCTTCGCGATACTGGTTTAGGGGGCTCCATCCAGCTCCATCCCCACCTACGCGACCTTCACAGGAAGGAGGGTTATGAGACGTGAAAATCAGCCCGGCGGCGTGCGAGCCGGTACGCGGGTGCCGCACCATCTCACCTACCTTGTGGAAGACCTTCCTGCCGCGGCACTCAAGTGGCACACGATCCTGGGTGTCGGTCCCTTCCTGTTGCATCCTCACGTTCCGTCCGAGGAGATCACCGTGGGTGGCCGCTCCGCGCAGGTGCGGCACGTCAGTGCCTTCGCACAACACGGGCCATCCTTCGTTGAGTTGCAGCTGATCGAAGCGTTTGATCCCCCCTCCGCGTTCGAGCAGTACAGGAGCCTAGGGGGACAGGGCCCGCACCACGTCTGCTATGTGGTCAACGATGTGGAGGCCGAGTCGCTGCGACTGGAAGGTGCCGGGGCGCGGTGCATTGTCCGCGCTAAGGGCGCAGGGGTGGACATGGCCATCCACGACGGCCGCTCAACTTTTGG
Source organism: Streptomyces sp. NBC_01497 (assembly GCF_036250695.1). Classification (NCBI taxonomy): domain Bacteria; kingdom Bacillati; phylum Actinomycetota; class Actinomycetes; order Kitasatosporales; family Streptomycetaceae; genus Streptomyces; species Streptomyces sp. NBC_01497. Next base: position 321,941 of record NZ_CP109428.1, read on the forward strand.
TCTTGGGATTCAGGTGCAGCAGGACAACGTTCGATTTACATCATTCTTCGGGCGTGTCCGTGCAGTGGCATACGACTGGGATGGGGAACAGCTCTTGAGGGAGTTCAGCCTCTGACCCCGCTGTTCCCTGAGGTGTGGCGAGGGGGGCCACGCATTGCAAGCTGGCAGCAGCCCCTTCAACGGGGCGACCATTGTGAACTCCTCAATGGCGACGCCTCGCGACTACGCCGCCCTCGGTGGGCTGATGCGAGTGCCGCCGTCTGGCGAGGCAAGCACGCTACGGTGTCGTCAGGGTGTTCACGTTTGGCTGGCTCGAAAGCGAACGCCAACGAAGGAACTGGCAGAGCACCGGAGTCATAAGAACGCAGCCGTGAAGCATGGGGGAGCGAGCCTCCTCGCGGGCGCCGATGGCTGCATGCCCTGAACGGTCCTAGCCAAGGCGTTGGGCTGGGCGTGGTGAAGCAGCTCGCGAGGCTCAGGAAGGCCTTGTAGAGGTCGGCCTTCCGCTCCCATCGAATACTTCAGATACTGAAGCTGTGGAAGCAGGCGATCATCTGCTCGATTACTCAGCGCAGAAAACCGAGGCCAGAACCGTGCGGGACTCCGCGATGGCAGCGACCGGATTGATGCCTTGAGCTCGGACCGCGGTGGTACCTGTCGTAGGCGCAGCCAACGGGGGACATGCCAGGCCGTCGGCGGGGCCCCCACGGGGCCCGGAATTGAAGCGATCTCCGCCAGTAAGGGCATGAACGGTGTGACGGCGCCAGCAGCCCTTGCTAAGGGCTGTCCCGTGACCCTGGGCGCCGCTTGCCGATGTCCGGTTCGACCTACTTGGTTAGGATCCGGCTTAGGCCGCGATTCGGGGCGCAAACGGACAATCAGATCTGCTTGTGGTGACCTACCGACCTCTGCCCTGAGTTACGGGACAACGCTTAGTCGCGGGACCGCTAGCGGAGGTGCCCCATTCACTGAGCAGGGGTTATGCCTTGCCACCCGGTGGTGTGCGGTCGAATGGGCTGGGATTGCCTGGGGCCCGTCGTGCACTCCAATGTAGGAGGGGCGGCTGCCCCACGGACGACCAGTAGAGCTGGTTACTGTAGCCGCTCGAACATCGGCCAGTAACACGTGCTGGGCCCGGAACGGCGCCTCCGGGGCCAGCACGCACGGCGGGCCGGCGACCGGCCCCGGCCCTCGTGTCAACGGTTGGATCATGCCCGTAGTTCATCCGATAGGACCTACGAACGTGTCCTCTCTCCCGCGAACCCCATCGGGAAAGCTGGTCCATGCCGTCTTGCCACCCGGACCGCAAGAAGGGCCGCCACGGCCGTGCCGTGTGCCTGCTGTGGTGCGCTGCTGTCGCATACGTGACGTCGGCTGCTTCCGGGGGCTCGTCTCGCCCCAATCCTTGTTGTGGTCCGTGGCCCTAGGCGACTCAGCGGACCGTCGATGGGTGGGGTTACGGGAGAGGGAGCACTCTTCGCAAGGAGGCAAGGGGCCGTGGTTCTGAGCTGTGAGTCTCGCTTCCAGCAGGAGAAAGCGCTGCTCAGAGGGCAGGTGACTGTGCTTGGCTGCAACAGCAGGACGGCACTCACTGGTCAAGGCAAGGTCATGATTCACCCTTGTTCCCAGTTTGGGAACGAGGATCCTGGCGATACAGTCCCGGAGGGTCCTGATATGTGAATTCGGTGGCAAGCGCGAGGGCTTGCCGAGCGTCCTCTGTCGTGGTCACGGGCTCACCGCGTTGGCGGGCGTAGCCGTGAGCGGCCCGAACAAAGCTTTCTACCCAACCCGTGAACCTGGCGCGTTCGGCAGGGTCATTGCGGTCGTTCATGGTCTCGGCGAGCTCATCGAGCCAGTAGACAGCGAGGTCGTCCAGCGCGAAGCCTTCTCGGTGTTCAAGGAGACGGCGCGCAACATGGTGCGCGTTTGTGAAACGGCGCTCCTGTGCGAGAACCATTACCTGCTCGGCTCGTGCCTCAGCAAAGGCGCGCTCCTCGTGTGCCCGGGCGACCTCGGGAGTCCGACGCTCGCTCGGCGAACGGAGCTGCTCTGCCTTGAGCCGGCGAGCCTTCTGGTACGCGCCCTGCCTGGAGGTCACGCACAGCGCCTCGACGAAGTGATGCCAAGGCACGCCAGCGGCCCGCCCGTGCTCGATCGCCTTGAGTTGACCGATGTCGGCCTGTTCGTGCAAGTACTGCCACAAGGTGGCGCGCAGCACAGCCGCCTCGCCCGCGATGTTGACCGGTACGTCATGCGGTTGCTTCAAGTCGCTCGCCCACCGCTGTGCGTGTACAAGCACGAGAAATAGCTCGTCGGAGGCCGGGAACCGCTCGATCGCAGGATCACCGCCCTGCGCGTACAACTCCCGGAGACGATCAGTCATCTTGACCGTATTGATGGGGCCGAGTCGTACCGACGGACGCTTCGGGCGAGGGGCACTTGCGGTCCTTCTCTGCTTCTTAGTCACGATCACAGTCTGCTTGTCCCGCAGGGCCCCGTGCGATCACGGTGACGATGGGGCCTTTGAGTGACCGCTTAGCCTCGATTTTTCGTGACGGGCCGTCGGGTTCTCCGGCGGTCCGTTTCGGCTTGTCGAGTCGGTGACAGGTAGGACGATGGCCCGGCTGTCGCGTCGGGTGTGCGCCGGGTTCCATGGTCTCGGTGAGTAGTTCGAGTTCGTGGGGGACGGGTCGTTGTTGCTGGTCATCTGGGGTTCGGGAGTGCATCGAGTCGTTGGATCGCGTTGGTGATCACGTCGGTCCAGGGCCAGTGGTGGGCGAATCCCAGGTACTGGCGGCGGGCGGTGGTGACGAACTGGGCGGCGGCGGAGAACAGTCGTAGCCGCAGGTGGCGGGGCTCCCAGAGCCTCGGCTTGCCAGCCAGGGCGAGCATTGGCATCCAGGCTGGCAGGTCGAGGGGCGAGCTGGACGATCTCCAGCCAGATCTGGCTCTGTGCGGTGTCGTACAGGGGCAGGTCGCGCGGGCCGGCGGCGCGCGCATCGCGGATCCGGTCCTCGGGGCGCCCTGGCGGAGTGCCGCAGTTCCAGGGCGGCGATCGGCACGTCGGTGGTGTTGGCGGTAAACGCGGTGAGCCGTAGACCGCCGGCGTCGGTGAACCGCAACTGGACTCTAAGATACGGCCGTTCCTTGCGGACAATCAGCCGCACCCCTCGCGGCTAGTCCTTCAGAGCGTCGCCGTCGAGCTCGGCGGCCCAGGCGCCATCGCGGAGCTCGCCGCCAGGCTCGACGGCTGGCGTCCAGGCGGAGGCCGGGACCTTCAGGACGGCCTGGTGAATGGCGTCGGTGATGGTCATCCCGACCAAGTAAGACAGTCACCGGCCCCGCTTCGAGAACCAGGCGACGAACTCATGAGTGCTGCTCGCGGAATCCGTACGAATCGGTGCGGACCGGCGGCGCCGGTGACGTTTCGGGAGCTGGGCCAGGGCGAGTTGGGTGGCAGTCACGTGGTCGGCAGCGGTGTTGCTGCCCGCGTTCCCGGGCCGTAGCGGCGCGGCCACCGGCTCCCCGGTGCCGCCGCGTCCGTGGTCGACGAAGCCCATCAGCGGATGATGTCCGAAGGACTTCTTCCAGGTCGCAGCGGCGTCCTGCTCCTCGGAGTGGGCTAGGACCAGCACCCCGTCCAGGTCCACGATCACCTGGCCGCCCACGTCCGGCGTCGATGCGCCGGCCAGCTTCCAAACCCTGCTCGCGCACTTCAGCCCGCGCCGTCCGGATCGCGGTCAGAGTCCTGTGCCCGCCCGCGGCGAGCTTGTCGATAAGCCGGGAGACGGTCGAGTCGGAGGCCACCGGCCCGAATACGGCCGGCTTGGCCTGCAGCATCAGGACATCCGCTAGGCAGTCCCCGCTCAGCGCGACCGCCAGGGCCACGTCCAACAGGATCTTCCCCGGATCATGCACCGCCCGAGGCCGCCGCCACGGCGCGAGCGCCATTGACATCGCGGTGTCCAGATCGCTCTAGCGGACCGTCTCGACCAGCAGCACCCCGCCGGCCTGGGAGACCACTGGCCGGCCAGCGCCCTCGATGCGGACAGGCGGATAGGACCCGATACGCTTCTTCACCTGGGGAGTGCTTCTTTCATGCGACGACCTGGACCTGAGAACAAGTCCCATCGTTGCAGGTCAGGGATATTCCTCGCGTTTCCGATCATGCATCGGACACCCCACCCCGTGAAAGCCCGAGGTTTAGGCCTGGCCGCGAGGGCTGCTTGCCCGCGTATCCCGAGCAGCGGTTTGCAGGCCAGCACCCAGGACGCCGCGCTGACCTGCTTGGCTCCTGCATTGCACGAGGGTCTCGGGCCTCCGGGAAGGAGCATCGTGGCCCGTACTTCGTGCGATTTACCGCACGTTTGGGCGAGACAGCACATGTGACCCGGCCTGGGCTGATGGCGCCCTAAGAAGGCGGCCGCAGCTCGGGCCCCTCTGTGTTTTCTGGCCAAGGGACGGAAGCCAGTCGTATCGCTTGGGGCAATGACCCTGCATTCAGCGAGGGACGCGCTGAGTTGCCGGCGATTTCGTGTGCAGCTTGAATCCGGGTGCAGATGATTTTCTCGTGCGGGTGCGGCTGAGTAGGGCGGGCCGCGCCGGGGAGAGGCTTCTGTTTCTGGCGTGACGGCGGCTGCGGCGGTCCTCACGCCGATGCCGGGCGTCGACGTTAGAAGCAGGGGAGGGGACCGCGCCCCGTGAGGCGTGCCCTTGTTCCAGGTGTGTCGTTGCTCGCGAGTACCTGTTTCTCAACCTCCGGCCCTTGTGATCAAGGAATGGGCGGCGGGTCGCCTGGGGTGAACCGGTACGGTGACAGTCAGTGACGTGTTCTGCGATGTGGGTGCCCGGTTGACGCTCTTCGTGGTACTCCTCACCCTGGTAGGTGGGGGTCGCCAACGGGAGCGGTGCGTGGTGGATGGGCAAGGTGATCTTCCCCGGCTGCTGACGGCAGCGGAGACGGCGGCGCCGGTGGAGGCCGTCGACGTGGTCGCCGAGGACCTTCTGCGGCGTTTCGGCGCCACGCGGGTCTCGTTCCTCATCGTGGACCTGACCGGGAAAGCGGTGGTGTCGCTGTCCACGGCGTCGCGGGCGAAGGCAGGGGCCGGGCGGCACGCTGCCAAAATCGACCTGTTCGGCAGCGTCTACGAGCATGTGGTACGCACCCAGCGGCCATACCAGGAGACGACCCACCAGGGCGAGCGAGTGATCTTTCCGGTCACCAACCGCGGCGATGCCATCGGTCTGCTGGAACTCTTGCTGCCGGCAGGCTCAGGTCAGGAGGTGCTCGACGCAGCGGGTGAGGCCGCGCACATCCTGGCCTACATCGTGATCGCCAACCAGCGTTTCACCGACCTCTACACCTGGGGGAAGCGCAGCAGACCCCTGAGCCTGGCCGCGGAGATCCAGCACCAGTTGCTCCCCCTCTCGCTTACCTGTGAGGCGGCGCAGTTCGCGCTGTGCGGAAGCCTCGAGCCCTCCGAAGACATCAGCGGCGACACCTTCGACTACACCCTCGACCGCGACACCCTCCATCTGTCCTTGACCGACACCATGGGCCACAACCTTCAGGCCGCGCTGGCGGCGACGGTCCTGGTGGGGGCCCTGCGCGGTGCCCGCCGCCAAGGGACCGACCTCATGGAACAGGCCCGCCAGGCCGATCAGGCCCTGGCCGACCACAGGCCACACGGTCACGCCACCGGGCAACTGGTGCGCATCGACCTCCACACCGGTCGAGCCGAGCTGGTCAACGCAGGCCACCCCCGGCCGCTGCGCATGCGCGACGCAGAGGTGGAGGAGATCGCCTTGGAAGCGGACCAGCCCTTCGGACTGCTCATGCCCATCTCCCACTCCTACCGTGTCCAGCAGCTCGACCTGCGTCCCGGCGACCGGCTGATCATGCTCACCGACGGCATGCTCGAACGCGGCGTGGAGAAGGTGGACCTGTCCGCCCTTGTGAAGGACACCCGCCACCTGCACCCTCGCGAGACTGCGCTGACGCTGAGCACCGCCGTCCTGGACGAGGCCGGCGGCCACCTGGAAGATGACGCCACAGTGATGTGCCTGGACTGGCACGGCCCCCAGGAGACCAAGCGGTACGTCGGCTCCGGCGCGGACATCCAGCAAGCTTCACCCCGCCGCACGAAGCGGTAGCGTCACTCACCGTGCGGGCAGGGTCGACCCGGCCGTGTTGAAGATCCAGCCAGCTCGAAGGCGCCACTGACAGGCTTCGGTGACGGTGGGAAAATTCGGCCCAGGGCCCGAGGAACCGGGCGGCTTCCGGGTGGCGGTGGTGACCGCCACGGCCGTTTCGATCAGTCCCGTTGCGCTTCCCGAGAGTCTGGCTGCTCGGTTCTGCGAGAGCTTCTGCGGGTGATTCGCCTGGTCATGAGCGTTATCGCGGCCCAGGTGATGAGCGATTCCGAGTGCTGGATGAGCCGTTCGTGGTCCCGCGCGTGTCTGCGGGCGCGCATGATCCAGGCGTGTGAGCGTTCGACGGCCCAACGCCGGGGCAGAACGACGAAACAGGGGACGTCCTTCGGACGGCTGACGGTCTTGATCGTCAGGTACAGGTAGGTCTTGGCCCAGGTCACGACCTGTCCGTCATAGGTGGAGTCGGCCCAGAAGATGGTGATTTCGAGGTGCATCAGTCGCAGCCGGAACAGCACTTCCCTGGCGTTGCGGTCGGTCATGTCGGCCGGGGGTGACCATGACGAACAGTGGCAGGCCCTTGGTGTCCACACCAGGTGCCGCTTGCGGCCGTTGATTTTCTTGCCGGCGTCGTGGCCGCGGGAGTCCTTGCCGACAACGTTGGCGGCCTTGACCGACTGGGAGTCGATCACCGTGGCAACCGCGCCGGGGGCTCGGCCCATCTCGCGGCGGATCCGCTTGCACAGCTGGTCACGGATCTGGCCGACGACGCCGCAGGCGGCCCAGCGGGCCGTGAACCCGTAACACGTGCGCCAGGGCGGGAAGTCCTGCGGCAGGGCATGCCACTTGCATCCGGTGTCCACGACATAGCGGATCGCGTCCACGATCCCCCGGCGGGATGCTCCTCAGGACGGCCGTCTGCCTTCGTTTCGCAGGCCAGTGTCGACAACATAGGCTCGATCAGGGCCCATTCGTCGTCCCAGGTGTCGGAGGGATAGCAGCGTCGCCGCGGCACCCTCAAGGCCGGCCCCGCCGGTCAGGCATCGGTGAAGTCGGCGATGACGTCGAGCGTGGACTCGACTGAGCTGAGTTGGGTGTTGAGGTGTTTGATCCACCGGCCCTTGGGCTGGAGGGCGGCGTGCGGAGCGACCGTCCCGGAGATGAACCGGCGGATTTCGCTGAGCTGTCGACGACCACCACCTTGCGGCCGAACCGGCGCCGGCGGCACCACCCGCTCGAACAGCTCCGACAACTCGTCAGGCACGAGACGCTCCACGATTCCCAGGAGCCGAGGCTACCGAACCAACCAAATGAGATGACCTCTTAGACAGTGTCCTATGTGGAAGCGTCTCGTTGAGCTGAACATGGGGAGAGGTACGTGGAGTTGGATTGTTCCGGATGGTTTGTGGGAGGTCGCGGAGCCGCTGATCCCTCCGTCGAAGGTGCGGCCGCAGGGCGGCGGGACGCAGGACACGCCTGATGAGACGCTGTTCGCGGCGATCATCTACGTCCTGGTCAGTGGCTGTGCCTGGCGGGCCCTGCCACCCTGTTTCGGCATTTCGAAGTCCACCGCGCATCGCCGGTTCCTGATCTGGTCGAGAGCCGGGGTGTGGGGCCGGCTCCACGAGGCCGTGCTGGATCGGATCGACGAGTGCGGACTGCTCGACCTCACACGCACGGTCCTCGACTCCGCCCACGTACGGGCTAAAAAGGGGGCGAACTCACAGGTCCGAGTCCCGTGGACCGAGGCAAACCGGGCTCCAAGATGCACGTCTTGTCGGACGCGAACGGGCTGCCCCTCGTCGTCGGCGTCTCCGCAGGCAACACCCCTGACAGTCAGGGCCTGAAGGCGATGGTCGCCGGTCTCCAAACGAGACACGACCCCGAAAACGGCTGGCACTACAAACCCCGCAAGCTCCACGCCGACAAGGCGTACGACCAGCGCGACCTGCGACGATGGCTCCGCGGCAAACGCATCGGCGTCCGCATCGCCCGCAAAGGAATCGAGTCCAGCGAACGATTAGGCCGACGACGATGGGTCATCGAGCGGACCATGTCCTGGCTGACCGGCTACCGCAGACTCAACCACCGCTACGAACGTCATCCCCGCAACTACTTGGCCTTCCTCGGCCTCGCCGCCGCCCTCTGCTGCTACAAACGACTCATTCGGCTCACCACATAGGACACTGTCTTAGACAGTGTCCTATGTGGGAGCGTCTCGTTGAGTTGAACATGGGGCGAGGTACGTGGAGTTGGATTGTTCCGGATGGTTTGTGGGAGATCGCGGAGCCATTGATCCCGCCGTCGAAGGTGCGGCCGCAGGGCGGCGGGACGCAGGACACGCCTGATGAGACGCTGTTCGCGGCGATCATCTACGTCCTGGTCAGTGGCTGTGCCTGGCGGGCCCTGCCACCCTGTTTCGGCATTTCGAAGTCCACCGCGCATCGCCGGTTCCTGATCTGGTCGAGAGCCGGGGTGTGGGGCCGGCTCCACGAGGCCGTGCTGGATCGGATCGACGAGTGCGGACTGCTCGACCTCACACGCACTGTCCTCGACTCCGCCCACGTACGGGCTAAAAAGGGGGCGAACTCACAGGTCCGAGCCCCGTGGACCGAGGCAAGCCGGGCTCCACAATGCACGTCTTGTCGGACGCGAACGGGCTGCCCCTCGTCGTCGGCGTCTCCGCAGGCAACACCCCTGACAGTCAGGGCCTGAAGGCGATGGTCGCCGGTCTCCAAACGAGACACGACCCCGAAAACGGCTGGCACTACAAACCCCGCAAGCTCCACGCCGACAAGGCGTACGACCAGCGCGACCTGCGACGATGGCTCCGCGGCAAACGCATCGGCGTCCGCATCGCCCGCAAGGGAATCGAGTCCAGCCAACGATGAGGCCGACGACGATGTGTCATCGAGCGGACCATGTCCTGGCTGACCGGCTACCGCAGACTCAACCACCGCTACGAACGTCATCCCCGCAACTACTTGGCCTTCCTCGGCCTCGCCGCCGCCCTCTGCTGCTACAAACGACTCATTCGGCTCACCACATAGGACACTGTCTAAGGGCTGTCCTGTAACCCTGGGCGCCGCTTGCCGATGTCCGGTTCGACCTACTTGGTTAGGATCCGATTTAGGCCGCGATTCGCGAAGTAACCGGACAATTGGATCTGCTTGTGGTGACCCACCGACCTCTGCCCTGAGTTACGGGACAACGCTTAGGCGGCTGCTCGCCCACCGAAGTGGCATCGTTACACAATCATTACGATCGGCTCGACTCCAGGCCTCAAGAGCGCGGCCCCCTCGGGAGCCGCTGGGGCAGCGCACCGATAGAGCATAGGCGTCGCCGATTCCCGCCGGGCGGGTGGAACGGATTGACCTGGGAAGATCGGGCGGCAGGAGGTTGCGAAGGCCATGCCAGGAAGGAGCGTGGCTTGAGGAGGCGAAAAGATCTATGAACACTGCGTGGGCTGCCCCCTGCCGACTTTCTACAGCACGGCCCAATGCGTGTGCCGGGCAACAGAGAGTCTCTCACGGGCGACGGAGGAGGCCGCAGCGTTGAGGCTCGGCTCCACCCATGCCGCATGCGGTAGGTAGCATCCGAGGTTAGGTCTACCCGTAAGGAGAGTTGCCTGGTGTCCGAAAACCCTAATCAAACGCCTATCCGGGACCGGTATGTATCCCAGATCTCGGAGGACCTGGAGCGTAATCGCCGACAGCAGGGGGAACTGAAGTCGCAACTGGAGGTTCTTCACGCTGAGGAGACTTGGCTATCCGACGTCCTGTCCTTGTCCGGGGACAAGCCTGAGAGCAACCGTCCAGCCGTTGTCGCGCAGAGCGGCCCGGCCTCGGACCGGGAGGAATCCAACCATGCTCCTCAATCACAGAGGGCCCGCAAGCGGGGTGCCCACCCTCCCTTGGGAGGTGTCATCTGGCAGGTCCTATCGACACACGACGAACCACAGACCGTGACCGCCGTACATCGCGAGGTAACAGGGCTCCATCCTGAGCGTGAGGTCTCGCAACAAGTGGTCAGGAACGCCCTGGAGGCGCTCGTGGCGAAAGGACGAGTGGCACGGCTCAAGGATCAGCGGAGCGTGACGTACACGCAAAGTCTGTCAGCGGACGGTACCGCCGATGACGCGCGAACCGCGTAAGGCCCTCCGACGGAGCGAGGCCTGCTCTTCATGAGTGAAGCCGAAATGGGAGTCGGCTTCACACTTCGAGGGTCGACAGGGAGCAGTGCGATACGTACCTGCCCCCTGTTGGCCCTTGAGGCCTGAGACAGCTCTGCGTACAAGGGTGGTACTGCGTGGTCCTCGTGTGTGTATTCGTCGCCATGCGCGGGCTCGATTGCGGGGGCGCCTTCTCGCTCGCCCTTGACGCACCCGCCGCACGCCGGCCACGGGGCTGTGAGTAGTCGTTCGGTGTAACTCCCGATCGTGGAAGATGCATCGATGACCAGTGAGAAGGTGGCCGAGCACGAGGCCGGCCAGTCGGCAGAGGCTGTGTCGGCGAAGGCCGTGGACGACCAGCTGATCGACGAGCTGGTGAGCTGGGCCCAGGCCGAGGGTCTTCAGCTGACCGGCGAGGGCGGGCTGTTGCAGCAGCTGACCAAGCGGCTGCTGGAATCTGCCCTCGCACTGACCACCTCGGCTATGACAAGCACGACCGGGCGGGCAAGGACGGCGGTAACTCCCGTAACGGCAAACGCTGGAGATCACCGTGCCCCGCGACCGTGACGGTTCCTTCCGAGCCGAAGATCGTCAAGAGGCGGCAGAAGCGCCTGACTGGCGTCGACGAGATGGTCATCTCACTGGCCGCGAAGGGCCTGACCACCGGCGAGGTCCAGGCCCGTCTGGCCGAGGTCTATGGCGCCGAAGTCCCCCGCCAGAGCATGGCCGAATGACAGGGTCGGCCCCTCGACCCGGTCTATCCGGTCGTGTTCATCGACGCCATCCACGTGAAGGTCCGGGTTCTGTTGGCGGTGGCGGAGTCCTTGGGCGACTGCGCGGTGCCGCTCTTGCGAGGCATGCTGAGGATGGTCATGTGCCTGTCTCGATCGGTTCACGGGCGTATGGCCGCCACCGGACCGTCGGGCGGTCAGGACTGTGAGGGTGCCTGTCGCGAAGGCCCCTATCGGGACACGCCCGCCGGGCCGGCGGCAGCGAGCCCCGCACAGGACCGGGCCGACAGATCGGCGCTCAGGACACCTTGATCAGTCGCAGACCGGGTCAGGCCGCAGCCCCGTGCGGAACGCAATCATCCTCACAGTCACAGACCAGCATCAGTACATCGTTCACGCCGCGACCCTTGAGCGGGGTCAGGATGTGCAGCCAGTGCTTGGCGCCCTCGCCGCCGTCCCCGGCCCACAGCCCGAGGATCTTCCGCCGGCCCTCGGTAGTGACAGCCAGGGCCACGTAAATGGGCTGGTTGGCGACCGCGCCATCGCGGATCCGGGTTCTGCCGACGATCTTGTGATCCGGCGGATTGGGTCTCATCGGGTGAGCAGTACGCGATTGCGGAGGAGATCGAGGCTGGCGCGGCCGAACATCTGGCGCTTCAGCATTTTCGACCGATTGACGTTGCCCTCGACGGCACCGGAGCTGTGAGGCAGGGACAGTCCGTTGCGGACGGCGGCGTAGTCGCGGCGGAGATTGCAGGCGAAGCCAGCAAGCGGAACCAGGCTGTCCCGTTCGACGGCGGTGATCCAGGCATCGAGGCGGTTGCTGTGAGGTCGTCATCATCACGGCGAACTTCCTGACCTGAAGAGTGAGCCGGTCGAGTTCGGGATCGCGCTCACGCAGCCGGTGTAGCTTGTCGGCGTCCTCGTCTCGCAGGTGCTCGGGGTGGGTCATGATCCATAAGGTGACCTCGCAGACCGACGGGGGCTTGGGTCCCGGGGCGGGTGTATGTCCACGCCCCTCCCGATAGCGCCGTAGGTGGCGCAGGACGGCCAACTCGCCACCTGTATAGCCGAGTTACTGGATCCCCCGGTAGAGCTGGACGGAGTTTCGGATGCCTTCGTTCCAGCGCCGGTCAAGGCGGCTGACGTATGGGTCGACGATATGCGCCCGCTGCAGGCTCTTGGCGACGACATCGTCGGCGGAGCGGGCGTCCACCAGCTTGCGGACGGTCGCCTGGTGCAGACCGAGTTTCCGGCCGATCGCCGCCTTTGACAGCTCCTGTTCCCACAGCTCATGGGCAGCGGCATGCTGCTCACGCAGCCGAACCACGATCTTCAGTTCTTCCGGCGGCTGCACCATCTCTGGTTCCGCCGCGTCAGTGTCGTGAGCGCTGGCCCGGGCTGGAGGCGGGTTTGCCAGTCGGGCGCGATGGGCGTTGACCGTCTTCTCGACCGCTTGGCCGAGGTTCGCCCACAGGTGATAGCAATCCGCGACCTGTTCGGCCTGCGGCGCCCCGACCCGAGCGCCCTCCGCATATCCGCTGGAACGGTCCCGACAAATGACCTTCACCTCGGGCTGATCGCGGAGCCAGACAGCGAGGTCTTCCCCGTCGCGGCCGTCGTAAGAGGTGCAGCGGCCGGTGGGTGGCCATCTCGATCAATACCGTGCCGTAGTGGCGGCCCTTGCGGAAAGCGAACTCGTCGACGCCGAGGACCTCCACGTCGCCGATCTCCGGCTCGGGCAGGGACCTGACCAGCCGCAGCAGCGTGTCCCTGCCGATGTTGAGGCCGACTGCGGACGCATCTTCCTGCACGGGGGTGACGTTCGCCGAAAAGGTCTCGGGGCTGACAACCCCGCACAGCCGGCACACCCCGCTGCTGCGCGAGGCGTTGACGCGGATCGGGTTGACCCTGGCCGGCCGGGCAGGGGCCCGGCTTCTCGATAACGACGCCGAGCCCGCCCACGGCGACATCACTCAGCCTGCGTACGTAACGACCGTGCGCCCAGGCCGAACTCTGGCCACGCCGACACGAGCCGATCCTCGCCCGCATGCGCGTTCTCAGCACCACCTGGTCCGGTCGCCGCTCCACCTCCTCGATCAGCAGCGCGGACAGGTACGGAAACAGCGCCAGGAGCACATCATGAGAGCGTGCGGCGCATGCTCGCGAAAGGCCGAGCAACGAGTTCAGCCGTCCGGATTACAAGATCGTCGCGGGGTGGACACCCGCAAGGACGTACACGTCGCCACAGTCGTCAGCCATCTCGGCGCTCTACTGGGCACTCAGTCGTTCCCCGACACGGCCTCGGGCTACCGTCAAATCACCGAGCGGGAAGTTTTGTTGGGAGTTGTCCGGCAGGCCGGAGTAGAGGGAACCGGTTCCCACGGTGCCGGGCTCGCCCGACACCTGACTGCCGAAGGCATCGAGGTCATCGAAGTTAACCGGCCCGGCCGGGCGGCCCGACACCGTTCAGGCAAGACCGACCCAGTCGACGCCGAAGCCGCTGCCTGAGCTGTGCTGGGCGGACGAGCCACTGGGGCTCCGAAGAGCAAGGATGGCCCCGTCGAGGAGCTTCGCGTGTTGAAAGTCGTCAAGGACTCCGCGGTCCGCAACCGCACCCAGGCCATCAACCAGCTTAATGCCCTGCTGGTCAGGCGCGCCGACGCAGCTGCGCGAGTCCCTCGCCGGACTGTCGAACCCGACGCTGTTCAAGGCATGCGCCGCCCTGGACGCACAGGCGAGCGCGGTGCACCAGTCCCTGAGCCTACTGACCCACCGCATCAAGCAGCTCACCGCTGAGACCACTACGCTCACTCGCCGGATCACGGCGATCATCCGGGCCCACAACCCGAAGTTGCTCGAGCTCACTGGCGTCGGCCCGGACAGCGCGGCCACCTTGCTCCTAGCCGCCGGCGACAACCACGACCGCCTCTGCGACGAGGCGTCCTTCGCCGCTCTGTGCGGCGTCAGCCTGGTCGAATGCTCCTCCGGCAAGAGTCAATGCAGACGGCTCAATCCCGGCGGGAACCGAGGGGCCAGCGCCGCCCTCTACCGCATCATGCTCTCACCTCTACGCTGGGAGGAACGCTCACGCACCTACCTCGTGCGACGCACCGTGGAGGGCAAGACGAAGCGGGAAGTCATCTGCTGCTTGCAGAGGTGCGTCGCCCGCGAGATCCACCGGGCCATCGCCTCCGCTGCACTGCCTGTTCCCGACGCTCCCGCAGTTTGACAACCATAGGGGCATCGGGCTCAAGGGCCTGCCTGAGGCAGTGGAGACGGTCTGGCCACGGACCATCGTGCAGACCTGCGTCGTGCACCGAAGCCGTCAAAACAGCACGTGATCACTGGAGCTCTGCCGTCCTGGTGGTCGCGGTCCTGTTCGTTGAGGTAATGGAACTGTGCGTCCCGGTCGGGATGCTGCTTGCCTTCCAGGGGCTTGGCATTGCTCTGCAGGCTGAAGCCCTCCTTGCGTAAGAGGTCGCCCACCGTGTCCGCGGAGATCCTGTCATCCTGCCGGGTCGGTTGTTCGGCGAGCGTACGGGTGGATTTGGTGGTCCAGCGCAGCGGCGACATGGGATCTCCGCGGACGTCGGGCTTGACCGGCGTGAGGAGTGCTTCTCGTACGGCTGGGTTCCGGTTGACGACACGTTTGCGGCCGATGCCGGACCGGCGGATACGTCCAGACGGGGCCTCTCCGGAGCAGAGTTCCCGCACCCCGACAGAGACAGTTGCCTCACGGACACCCGCGGCATGGGCGACCGCTCTGATCCAGCCGTGGCCGAGGGACTGGGCCTCCGCACCCATCAACAGACGACGCTGCCGCTCGTCAAGATGCGGAAGAATCACCCCGAACTCGGCCGCCAACACGGCCTGTTGCCCTTCCAACCCGCCCATACCAGTCCAACGAACCGCCGAGCCGAAAGCCACGACTCAATTCTCCGCGAGCCCTAGGGCCCGGCGGACTGCGATTAGGCCTGGTAGCTCGTGCGTTCCGATACCAGGGCCCAAGGCTTCGGTTATAGAATGATACGTCCAGATTCGTCCGTAAGCTGAAGGTTTGTTGTAGATCGCCAGGTCGCGTGCAAAGAGAGGCCAAATGCTGTTCTGGCGAAGTAAGGCTGCGTCCGGTGCGGATTCTAACCGACAGTAGTGCCGGTCCCACCCAGGTCCGCCCGTAATTGCTTTGGCATCATGGAAATGCCCGCCTCGATCTGACTGGCCACGCCTCAGCCCATTGCGAAGAATCAGCTGAAGGCGGATGGCTCGGCAAGTCGGCGCCCGCTCGACGGCGGTGAGCGAGTCACGGAGCGGTCGTCAGGTCACCTGTCCGCGCGTTCGCATATGTGCTGACAACGCCGTCAAAGATCCGTGAGGGGATGCTGTAGTCAAATAACGAGTCCGCACGTTGAGAAGATAGGCTAGAGGCGCTTATTAAATCATGCCAGAATTATGTTCCCCGAACACTTACTAGCCTTTTCGATACCTGAAAAGGCGAGGAAGGAGCGTGTATGTCTACGACCGCAAAATCCGAGCGAACCCCGCTGCCTCCCGAGATTAAAGGGTATGGCCAAGGTGCAATCATCGTTAAGTGGATCACGACCACAGACCACAAGGTGATTGGTTCTCTTTACCTCATAACCTCCTTCATTTTCTTCATCGTAGGCGGTCTTTTTGCCCTTGTCATGCGTGCAGAACTAGCTCGTCCCGGTCTGCAAATAATGTCCACAGAGCAGTTCAACCAGGCATTCACGATGCATGGCACGATTATGCTGCTGCTTTTCGCGACACCGCTTTTCGCAGGGTTTGCCAACTGGATCATGCCTTTGCAGATCGGCGCTCCGGACGTGGCTTTCCCGCGACTCAACGCATTCGCGTACTGGCTCTACCTCTTCGGGTCTTTGATTGTGATCTCCTCCATGGTGACTCCCCAAGGTGGCCCAGGCTGGGGGTGGACGGCCTACTCACCACTGTCGGGTCCAATCAGCAGCCCCGGCGTCGGGGGTGACTTGTGGATCACGGGACTCGCACTGTCCGGCTTCGGGACGATCCTCGGATCAGTCAACTTCATCACAACAATCGTCTGTATGCGCGCGCCAGGCATGACTATGTTTCGCATGCCGATCTTCACGTGGAACGTACTCCTGACTGGCGTGCTGGTGCTTATCGCATTTCCAACATTGGCTGCGGCCCTCCTGGTGCTGGAAGCCGACAGAAAGCTCGGGGCCCACGTCTTCGATGCTGCAAATGGTGGCGTGCTCCTCTGGCAGCATCTGTTCTGGTTCTTTGGACACCCCGAGGTCTACATCATCGCGGTGCCGTTCTTTGGTATTATCACCGAGATAATCCCTGTCTTCAGCAGGAAACCTGTGTTCGGATACATTGGGCTCGTGGCGGCAACAATCGCTATTGCTGGTCTTTCTGTCACAGTCTGGGCCCATCATATGTTCGTAACCGGCGGCGTCCTTCTCCCCTTCTTCTCGTTCATGTCGTTTCTTATCGCCGTGCCCACGGGAGTAAAATTCTTCAACTGGGTCGGCACCATGTGGAAAGGGTCCCTCTCCTTTGAGACTCCTATGCTCTTCTCCGTAGGGTTCCTCGTCACCTTTCTATTCGGGGGTCTCACCGGTGTCCTCCTGGCGTCGCCGCCGCTCGACTTCCACGTATCTGACAGCTACTTCGTAGTAGCTCACTTTCACTACGTTCTGTTTGGGACCATTGTCTTTGCAATGTTTGCGGGGTTCTACTTCTGGTGGCCGAAGATGACCGGGAGGCTACTAGATGAGCGTCTCGGAAAGATTCATTTCTGGACACTGCTTGTTGGATTTCACATGACCTTCCTTGTCCAGCACTGGCTCGGAGCCGAGGGCATGCCCCGGCGCTACGCCGACTATCTTGCGTCCGACGGCTTCACAGCACTCAATACCGTCTCTACCATCGGGTCCTTCCTTCTGGGTCTGTCGATGCTGCCCTTTTTCTACAACGTCTGGAGGACGAACCACTACGGGCAGCGAGTGACGGAGGACGACCCTTGGGGATACAGTCGGTCGCTGGAGTGGGCCACTTCTTGCCCACCGCCAAGGCATAACTTCCTGTCCCTGCCGCGTATTCGTTCGGAATCGCCTGCATTTGACCTGCACCACCCTGAGATTGCAGCGTTGGAGTCCCTTGGGAGCTTGCCCCCTGAGGGGGGCCTGTGAGGCCCCCCGTCACACGTCAGGCAGACGGCACTTCCGTTGATTCCCCGAGCTGTCAGCTCGGGGAATCAACGGAAGCGAGCACTTGGCCAACCGTGCAGGGGAGCTCGATGGCACTGGCTGCCCCGCCGGCTCCGGTCCCCTTTCCCTGGCCTGATATGCCACGACCGCCAGAAAGCACGGGTGAGCATGGCAAGGGCGGTACGCCGGTACCAGCCAACGTAACGGCGGCGACCTCACGCTCATCGAGGCCGTACTCGTTCTTCGCTGTCTGAAATCACTCCTCGATCGCCGAGCATGACTCGGCAGCCCACAACGAATCCTCGACGGTGGCGTCCAGGGGGCTCGGGCGGTAGGAGGCGATTTTGTCTGGCTTGCTGATTCTGTGCCGGGCGAGGTCCCCCGGCTTCGTTAGCTGCCGCGCGCGCAGCTCGATCGTGTGCTGTGTCAGCCGCCGTAGGCGCCTGCAGACCAACAGTATGGAGTGTCAATGCGTGTACTTTTGGCAACGACAGCGGGCTGGGGACACTTTCTCCCCCTCTTGCCCTTCGCGCACGCCCTACTTGAAGCGGGGCATGAAGTAAAAGTCGCGGCGCCGGGGTCCTTCGCTGCCTCCGTCCGGTCCAGGGGACTCGAGTATCTACCGTGCGACGACCTTGATCCCGCGGAGCTCGACGGACTTACCAGCGGTCCCAACACGGGGCAACTCCGTGCCGCTCACGTGTTCGCGAACCTCGGTCCCCGGGCGATGCTCCCCGGACTTCTTGGCGCCATGGATTCTTGGCGGCCCGATCTCGTTCTACGAGATGTAGCCGAAATCGGATCACTCGTGGCTGCGGCGATCCGGTCCATACCTCAAGTGCAGGTCCTCTTCGGCCTGGCATCAACACTCGACATGTCGCCGCCTTGGTCCCGTTGATCGGAAATTGGGCCAGCGACTACGGCGTTGACGCCGAGGGAGTGGCCGCAATGCTAACTGCGACCACGTCCCTCAGCATGCTGCCGGAGGCCTACGACACAGTCCCTGACAATCCGTCCGGCCAAGTGCAGCGCTTTTGTATAGGCCCCCGACCGAGGCTGGCACCGCATCTGCCGAGAGGGGAGGGCAAAGCGCTGGTTTTTGTCACGTTCGGTACTGAGGCCCACAAGCTGCCCTTTACCGAGTCCATCCTTCGCCAGGTCGTTGAAGGTGCCGCGAGCATGCCGATACGTCTCCTGGTCGCGGCCGGCGGTGCGGACACGAGTCGCTGGGGACCGCTGGCGGACAATGTGCGTGTCGAGCCTTGGGTGGATCAGGACAAGGCCATCGCAGCGGCAGCTGCAGTGGTCTGCCATGCCGGAGCGGGGACAGTCTTCAGCGCCCTCCGAGCAGGTGTACCGCTAGTGGCGATCCCGCTCTTCGCCGATCAGCCCGACAACGCCAAACGGGTCCACGACACCAGAGTTGGCTTGAGCGTAGTCCTAGGTCCAGACCGTTTCGTCACTCCCGTTCACATCCGTGAGTCCCTCGACCGCGTCCTACATCTAGCCGACTACCGCATCGCCGCCAGCCAGACCGCGAGGGATATCGAGGGCCTGCCTTCCGTGAAGGAGGCCGTCGTCCTACTCGAGGCGGCAGCGGGGTGCTAGTACCGGGCGTATGCCCCCGCGGGCCTGGCATCGCTTGGCCCTTGAACACCACCGAAAGCTTGCAACGGCTCTGGCCCACGTGAGCGGGGGCCGACGGAAGCTGCTGAACCTAAGGGCTGTCCCGTAACTCGCGATGGGCTCTCCAGGGTCTGGTTGTCCCGATTCCAGGTAGCTCCACTCGCGATTGAGGGTCGGGGCAGAAGTGGACAAACGTCAGCCCTGATGTCGAGCTGACCGCAGCCTCGAGGATTTACGGGACAACCTTTAGTGTTTCGATCAGGAATCCTGACCATAACTTGCAGGTACACGTTGTGGGCGTTGCCTGTGGGCGCTGACGGGTCGCCCGGCGGATGCGGGCCGCCGGGCTGGCCGCCCCGTCACCGCAGACGACGGCACCTGACCACCATCCCCGCCCCCCGAACGGCCGCCCGGCCCGACCTCCTCGTCCGAGACTTCCAGCCCGATCCCGCCGCACTGGACGCCCGCTGGTGCGGCGACATGACCTACATCCCCACCGACGAGGGCTGGCTCTACCTGGTCACCGTCATCGACATCGCCGCGCGCGGCGTCGTCGGCTGGGCAATTGCCGACCACATGCACACCGGCCTGGTCGCCGGGGCCCTGACCGCGGCCTGCCGACAGCGCCGTCCGAGGCGACGGGTGATCTTTCACCCTGATCGCGGAAGTCAATACACCAGCCGGCAATGCGCCTCCCTCGCGGAGGAGTTCGGAGTGCGGCTGCCGGTCGGCCCGCACCGGGCAGTGCTGGGACAACGCGCTCGCCGAATCGTTCTTCGCCACCATCAACGCAAACTGCTCGACACGGCCGCCTGGCCCAGCCGGACGGCCGCCCGCACAGCGATCTTCGATTTCATCGAAGGCTGGTACAACTTGCACCGAGTGCACAGCAGTCTCGGCTACAGCAGCCCGCCGACTACGAGACCGCACTCGCAGCCTGACCACCACACCAATGATGTCCGTCAAAGCGGAACGCGCTCAGGTCTGCCGCCGGCGGCCTTGGCGCCGCACTCTGACACGCGCCACGACCGGCCGTCCGTCCACCGGCACACCCGCCACCGTCCCGACGTGATAACCGTGCACCTTCCCCGTCAGGACCCCGCTCACCATGGGCGCACCGGAACACCCGAGTTCGGGCGATCACTCGGATCACTCCACCGTCATCCGCCACATCCACGATGACCAGCGTCGAAAGCCCTGAAGACACCAGCGTCGCGCAGGAGTTGACATCTCGCATATATCGTCAACGATAGCTGTCACCTGCCGTAACCACTGACTACGGAACGGAGTGGCTTCTCGCACGGTCCCGTTGTAGACAGTGTCGCGTGGTGAGGGCCGCGCGGCAGGTGGTCTCGCGGAATGCCAGCGCGATTGACGTGAAGTCTCCCGTTGGCAGCCTTCAGCAGGCCATGCACCGAGCGGCAGTTCCGGGTCGGTTAGCGTGACCCAACCGGCGTCGAGGGCCGGTTCGGTCAGGGTCGAGCAGGCGCCTGGGGCATTGCCAACCACCCGCCGCGACGATGTGACGCCATCTGGGCCTTGGGGGCATGTGTGGAGCCGTAGAGGTTTCCGCGCCTGTTTTGAGGCGGCAGACAGGGCAAGCCGCTGTTTGACGACCTCCCCTTCGGGGAAGTACTTTCCTGGTAGGAAAGTACTTCTCGCTAGGAACCGATGGAGGCAGTGGCATGACTGAACACCCCACACCCGACGAAGCGGCACGTGCTCTGAGCGACGTGCGGCAGCGCAGGACTCAGGTCCTTGACTCACCGCGTCAAGCTCAGTGGGTTGGCGTGGTAGCCGGGGCTGTGATCTTCCTGCTCCTTGCGGCGCCCGACTTCTTTGGGAACGGCGTGACCGCCTGGACCAATTGGGCCTTCCTAGGCTTGGCGGTCGCCTACTACGCCATGCTCCACTCACGTCGGGGAGCCGCAGTGCTTGGCCGACCGACACACCTACGCGGTCGGAGTGTACCGCGGCGCATCGTCCTGTCGCATCGACTGATCATTCTTGTGCTGATCCTGATTACCGTCGTAGGTGTCATGG
The DNA here is from genome assembly GCF_036250695.1 of Streptomyces sp. NBC_01497. Classification (NCBI taxonomy): domain Bacteria; kingdom Bacillati; phylum Actinomycetota; class Actinomycetes; order Kitasatosporales; family Streptomycetaceae; genus Streptomyces; species Streptomyces sp. NBC_01497. Next base: position 342,880 of record NZ_CP109428.1, read on the forward strand.
TGCCGCACCCGCATTTGATGGTGCCGTACTGGCGCACGATCACCGGGGTTGTCCTCGGGGGTGGCCTCGCCCTCTTTGGTAGCCGCCTCCAGTCCGGCGTGAATACGGTGGTCAATCGCGCCGACGAGCGAATCAACGCGGGCCATGGCTCACGCTGACTTCGATGCACTGCTACTGGACCCAACGAGGCTCTCCATCGTCTCGCTACTGGCTGGGGTGAAGTGGGCAGAGTTCAGCTGGGTTCGCGAGTCCGCGGATATGTCAGCATCAGCCTTGTCCAAGCAGATCACCACGCTCGGCACACGGGGATACGTTGAGGTCCAGAAGGGCTATGTGGGCAAGCGGCCTCGAACCTGGCTGAGTCTGAGTGACAGCGGTCGACTCGCGCTCGAGATGCACGTGGAAGCTCTGCAGCAAATCGTCGTGGAGTCGCGGCGGGCGGCTCAGACACATGTCGCTCCACCCGATGACGGCAGGACGAATCAGCCGCCGACGGGAGACCATCGGGTCTACCCCGGGTAGGCCTGGGTGTCGACGTACTCCTGTGAGTGCTCCACCAAGTACGGAAATACATGCACCAGCAGAGAGGCTTTGAGCCAGTCACGTCATTGCGCGGACATAGCGGCGGCAGGGGGGTGAACCTCCAAGATGACTGCGATGCCGGCCACGGTTCGGTCCTCGTGCAAGGTGATCTGCTGGCCGGGCTGGATGTGCGTCCAGTGGGAGGGAGCCAGAGGCACGAGGCGAACAGTGGCTCGTCCGCCGAGCTCGAGAACGGGCATGTTCTCGATCCAGAGTGAGGCGATACTGACCGCACGTCCACCGGTAGGTGAGAGCCTGACGCCGTCGGGGATCTTGAAAAGTCCCGCTCTCCTGCGCTCGGTAGCCTCAGGACTCGTAGGGTTCTGGTCATGGTGACTGCGACTGTCCGATGGTGGAGCGATGAAGAGAGGTGGTGGGCTCGACTCGCCCGAAACTCCCGGCGGCCGTTTCGGCCACTACTCCAACATCCAGATGACCGGCTTTCGAGCTTTGTCGGTCGGGCAGCAGGTAAACCTCACGTGGGAAGCCCCCGGCTTCAAACAAGACGGTTACGGCTACCGAGCGGTGAGCATAGTGCCTTTGCCGGCCTGACCTCCTGACCCCGCCACCGGGAGAATGATCAGCTCAGCCTGCGGGATGGATGGCGACGCGCCAGGACCGAGACCGCGGGATGGCTGCCAGTCGAGGAAGCCCGGAAGGCTGTCGGACTTCGGGGCTGCCGAGTCGGCGACGACGGCAGGTGGACGTCGCGTTCGAGGTTGACGGCGATGGCTGTCAGGACGTGCTGGACGTGGGCCTTGTCTTCGCTGCGGTAGCGGCACTGGCGCACGCCGTGACCGTTGACGAACTCGCTGATCGTGCCCTCGATGGCGGCCCGCAGAGAGTAGCGCGAAAGCCATTCCTGGGTCTGCTGCTCGGTCGGGGACTCGGACTGGATGTCGTAGAGCTCGCGCGGCAGGAAGGAGACCTTGCGGGCGTCGGTGCAGGCGGCCCCACCGGGCACTGCCGGCAGTTGCTGGGGGCGAACTCGGCGTTGACGTAGGGCGCGAGGGAGGGCGGTGTTGACCACCGGCGGCTGACCTTGCCCTGCGGGCAGGTGACCTGCTGGGCGTCCCAGTCGATGGTGAATGCTTCGCGGTGGAAGACGGTGCCCTTGCGGGAATGGCGGGCGCTTCTGGCTCGGATGGCTCCGACCAGGCCGAGGCCGTGCTCGCGGGCGACCTGCTGTTTGAGCGCGACGGAGAGGTAGCCGCCGTCGACGAAGTGCTCCTTCGACAGCAGGTTCCGATCATCGAGGTTGGCCAGGATGCCGGGCAGGGCCTTGGTGTCGTGGACGGGGGCCTTGGTGGTGGTCACGTCGGTGATCACGCTGGGGGTGTCGGGGTCGCTGGTCTCGGTGACGTGCGCGAGGATGCCTTTCCAGCTGGTCTCACCGCGGCGTGCGTAGCGGGCGCTCACGTCGTAGGGCGAGACGATGGCGAGAGCTGAGGGCGAGGGCCGGCCTCCTCGGGCTCGCGCCACTCGGCCGGTCCTGCGAGGATGTAGTTCTGCACGAAAATCTGACGTAGGGCCTGAACCTGCTCGCCGTCGCGCAGGGCGGGCAGGTAGCGGTGGACGTAGCGCAGGAGCAGGCGGGCGTCCTCGCCGGTGTCCTTGATCCGGGTCTTGGGCTTGGAGGGGTTTCTTACCGAGCCGGGCCGCACGGCCGTAGCGCTTGCCCCAGTCCTCGGTCACCAGGCCGACCAGTTCGTGTGGCGCCCGCCGGGCGAGCTCTTCCAGGGCGGCGCGCATGGCCTCGGTGACCAGCTCCAGGCGGGTCAGATCGCGGACCGCTCGCCGGGACGTGGGTGGAGTCGGCGCGCTGCCGGCCGCGCTGCCGCACCAGGCCGACAGCCTGATCTTCTCCAGCGCCAGGTCGCGCAGCTTGTCTACCCGGCCCTCCACGGCCAGACGCTCGCGGAAGTCGGCCAGCACGCTGTGGTGGAAGCCGGGGTCCTCCAGATCCATGGCCAGGGCGCACTTGAAGTCGATGCGATTGCGCACGGACTCGGCGGCCTGCCGGTCGGACAGCTCCAGCAGGAACTGCAGGACCGACACGGTCGCCAACTGGGCAGGTGACAAGCCCGGCTTGCCGTCCCGCGGGAACCCCTCCTCGAAGTCCTCATCGCTCCACAGGCCGTTGAGGTGGTCGCGGACGGCCACGGCCATGGTGCCCTGCGGGTTGCTTGCCCGCGCCACCAAGACCACTACCGTCGCCCTCCACCGACCCCGAACAGGGCGGCGGAAGACTGGCGCGATCCCAAGCCCACCACATCAAGAACGGTGCAACTTCATCCGTACACGGTGGTGCACGTTCACTTGTACGCCGACACTGGGAACCGTTCTCATCGTCAGACCAGCCGGTCGGACGGGTGGTCTCCTCGTCCTGCGGCGTCGCTCGCTCGGTGGCACAGCGTGCCGACCGGTTACCACCACCTCCGTTCCGGGGAAGTGAGCTGGCGCCGATTGGCACGTTCTAGTCGATGCTTGGTTGTGTCCGGTGGCCGTGCGAAGTGAAATTCGTCGAGGCTGGAAAACCCGCCTCCACGGCGCGGTCGCACCGTAAACCGGACATGGACCCTATGAGGAGACGTGGTCAGGGTCGTGAATCGAGGCATGGCACTGCCGGAACTGACAGCTACTCGTCAAGGCAATCATGGCTCACGTCCCGGACACGAACTGCACATGCTCCGGAACTCATATGCAACGGCGCGCTTCTCCAGACAGATTCGACCACAACCGTGGACGACTGTGACGATCCGCAGATCTTGACCATTGCCAAGGCGAGCCTCGGGCGACATGCGCCCTGTCCCCTCCTGGGACTCTCACTGGAGGGCCTTTGTCAGTGTGATGCACCGATACGGCTTCCTGGACGGAGCTCCTCCCGGAGCACGGCTTCGCCGAGCAGGTTGGTGGTGGCGTCGGGCACCTCGAAGCCGGCCCTGACCGCAGTGCTATCGGTCGGGAAGTTAGCTCCGCCCTTCGCCAACTTGCCCTGGGGGTTACCTCTCCCCCGGACCAGATCTCCGATAGGGGACCGTCACCGGACGACGGACCTCAGCCCCCACGACCTTAAGTAGACGCCTTCGGGAGTCCGGGCGCAGGAACGGTCCCTCAGGTACCGATACGATGAATGGCGACGCCAGTAGTGCCCTGCCGCCGCGAGTTGATGCCGGCGCCAGATCGAAGTCGGTAACCCGCAGCTCGACCGCTGCCCAATGGACGTCGGGTAGTCGCGGGGCGCGGCGACATGTTGGTTGGGTTCAGGAGTATGACCTCAGCGGGAAGAGTCCTGTCGTTCTGTTGGCGCCACTGTCGGTGATGCCGCTGGGAGACAGTGTGAGGCCCCACCCTGCCGGCCGATTGACGAGCGGTGCGCGACGCACAACGTTTGTGACGGCAGTGCAGTCGCAGTTGCCCGCTTCCCGCACAAGTCTCTGTACTACCAAGTCGCGGACTAATCCGATCATTTCGGTGCCTCCTGCGCACGCCTCGGATGCGGTGGTCTACAGCTCCTTGCCGATGGCCCTCTTCAACGGCATGATCGGTGGTGACGGGCTCTGCACGCCCGTCACCCCGGCCCTGTGACATTCCGCCTTTAGTGGGAAAGCTCGGCCCTGTCACCGCCACTGGTCGACAGCGCGTTACCCAGGACCAATATCCCGCGTCGGAGGCTTCGGCGTATGCGCCCTATCCTCGTGCCGGCCGGAAAGGTCCCTTATGAACATCCTCACTCCTCCTCTCCTCCTTGCCATGACCGAGAAGCGCTTGCCTCCGAGTTTCTTCATCGCGGTTGTGGCATCGGTGGTGCTGACGACGCACGGAGCAAACCGCGGCAGTCGAGGACGCCGAGGGCCGGACTACTGAGGAACCGGCTGCGGAACACTCCGGATGAACGAAGGTTCGGACCCTCGGCCCGGAGACTGACGCTCGGGCGTCGGCTGTGAAGCGCAGTCAACTCCCGCTGAATGTGCACATCATTACGTCGGCGGAGTCAAGGTGCCCGCCTCCTGGGCGACGGAGAGCCTCGATCGGTCGGCCGGCGGAGGCCCGTGACGGCAGAGCAGGGTGGGTAGTAAACATGTCAAATCCTGCGCGACTCTGCCCGTAGCCGTGCCGAGGGCCGGGCAGATGAAGGTCGCCTTGCGTGTCCTAGCACTGGAGCGGGGGGCGCGTGTTAACCGCGCTCTCCTTGCTGCTTGGCAGGCTGCGCCCGTTGGGGTAGTTGTAAAGCTCCTAGAAGGACTTCGGGGGGCTTGCGGCCCGGACAAGCACGCCCCTACCGCTGGCCGCTGCATGGGGTCGGTGAGGCTTCGCCGACACCATGGCTCGAACCCTTCATGCCGCAGAGCGGTGGATGTAGTGGTCAAGCGAGGAGGTAAGTACTCTTGATACTTGAATGGTTGAGATCGCGCGACCCCAAGCTGATGGCGCTGCGTCGGGCGGCTCGTGCCGGCATCGTCTCACCTGGCCTGTTCGCCTTCGGCGTTGAGGTGCTGCACAACTCAACGGTGGCGGCTTTCACAGCGTTCGGGTCGTTGGCTCTCCTGCTCTTTGTCGACTTCACAGGCCCTCTGCGTGAGCGTGTTGTCCAGCAGGGCGCGCTGGTGGTTGCTGGGGCGATCCAGGTCTGCGCCGGGACCCTCGCGTCCAGGCAGGTCTGGATAGGTGCAGGGGTCATGCTCGTGGTCGCCTTCATCGTCCTCTTCTCCGGCGTGGTCAGTTCGGTGCTGGCCGGTGCTTCGACCTCCTTGCTGATCGCCTTTATTTTGGCTGTCACCTTGCCGGGTCCCGCGGACTCGCTGACCGACCGCCTGACCGGCTGGTTGATGGCCGGGGCGGTGTCCGTCGTGGCTGTGGGCGTCCTTTGGCCAGCTCCCGACCAAGACCCGCTGCGCGCCGCCACCGCACAAGCCTGCAGGGCGATCGCTCGGCAATTGCGCGCAGAGGTCAGCTGCAGGCGTGGAGGTCTAACACCAGACCTGCGAGAGGTGACCGCTCAGGCGGTGAGTGAAGCTACCGCTGCTGTGGACCGGCTGAGAACATCTTTCTTTGCCGTGCCTTACCGGCCCACAGGCCTCTCAACCGCCGGAAGGACGTTGGTAAGGCTGGTAGATCAGGTCGTGTGGCTTGATGCGATCCTGCAGCGCGGGCCTTTTCACGACCAAGCGCAGAAGCCTGAGGAATCGATTTGCAAAGTGGAGCTGGCTGCGGCCGACCTGCTCGATCAAGGGGCATCTATCCTGCGCTCAGCCGATGTGGGAGAGAAGCTAGACGCCCCTGAGTACCTCAGTCCTCGTGTGCAAAACCTCCGCGAACTGTGTGCGGCCATGGAAGCGACGATAATCTTCTCGCTGCCTCGACCCCAGCCCGAAACCACTAGCGACACCTCGCAGGGACCCAGCGGCCCGGCGGAACCAGGATTTCGAGCTCAACAAATGAGCTTCGGTATCTCATCGATCGCAGCGAACATTGACCTCATCACAGCCGCAGCCCGTCGCGCCTGGTGGCAACGCCTCCTCGGTCGTCGCCCCAAGGGGATCCCCTCCCCAGTAACCGCAGCACAAAAGCGAGCGGCCTCCCATGTCCAGTGGAACTCAGTCTCACTTCACAACAGTGTCCGCGGGGCGATGGGTCTCGCCCTGGCTGTGCTTGTCGCCGGCCTCACCGGCGTAGAACACTCATTCTGGGTAGTCTTCGGTACATTGGCCGTCCTGCGGTCCAATGCCCTGACCACTGGTCAAAACGCAGCCCGAGCCATCGCGGGGACCACGGCTGGCATCGTCGTCGGCGGCATCACCCTCATTACCGTTGGGACGGATACAACCGCTTTGTGGGTGCTGCTACCAGTCGGTGTTTTCTTTACCGGCCTGGCGCCCGCAACCTTCTCCTTCGCCGCAGGTCAAGCCGGATTCACCGGCACCTTGCTTATCCTCTTCACCATCGTCGATCCAGAAGGACTGGGGATCGGATTGACTCGGATCGAGGACGTCGTTATCGGCTGTACCGTCAGCGTGCTGGTCGGAGCGCTGTTCTGGCCACGGGGGGCAGGTACGACCTTGAGGAAGTCTCTAGCCGAAGCGCTGTCGGATGCCGCAGCATACCTGCGGAGCGCCGTCGCATTCGGCGTCACCCCAGACCGCACGGACGCCTGCGCGGTTGCTTCGCAGCGCTCCGCTGCCGCGGCGCGTCGACTCGACGACACTTTCCGGGGCTATCTTGCAGAGCGGGGGACCAAGCACTTCTCCCTGAACGACGTTACCGCGCTGATCACTGCTGTCGCAGTTCTGCGCCTCACGGCTGACGCGGTTCTAGCCCTCTGGGCTGACGACACGACCCCGCCAGGCCCGGAGCTCTCCGTCCCGCGTGGCCAACTCCTGGGATCAGCCTCCCAGCTCGTCGAGTGGTACGAGGCGGCAGCGCTCGCCCTCGTCCAACGGGACGGCACCGTAATCCCAGCCCCCTCCCTCAGCGCTGCCGACAGTATTCTCAGCAATACAGCCTGGCACCACCTCGTCGTCGACGAACCGACCGCGAGGACGGCCGTGCGAGTCGTCTGGACGGCAGAACACATCGAAGCAGCGGAACAACTGCGACCCGGCATAGTACAGATCGTCAGAGCCGCCGCCGGTCCAGCTACCGGTGCACACTCCGTGGCCAACCCTCTTAACGGCCTCCGCTCGGCATAGTGGCTAAGCGTTATCCCGTAACTCAGGGCAGAGGTCGGTAGGTCACCACAAGCAGATCTGATCGTCCGGTTGCGCCCCGAATCGCGGCCTAAACCGGATCCTAACCAAGTGGGTCGAACCGGAAATCGGCAGCAGCGCCCAGAGTTACGGGACAGCCCTTAGGTGAGATAACTTTCATGACCGTCAAGGTGCGCCACCGTTGGCCTGGGGTAAACGCTCATGGTCGATACGGCAGTGATCTCTCCGACACCCGTTGGACTCTGACTGGACCGGCCTTCACCACTGTAAGGGCGATGCGAACCGGCCCTGGAACCGTGGTGCGGTTTACGACCAGCGGGACATTATCGACGGCGATACAAGGACTGCCACCACACCCAGGTCAAGCAGGCTTGCCGACAGGCGTCTTGAAGCGCGCCCCGCAATCTACGGATCTAGACGACCAGGACTCCCGGTTCGAGCAAACGAACACCCGCGACAGCCTCGAACCACGAGGTCGCGTCACCGAGCCCGTCCCGTTCCCAGTCCGCAGATGTACGGTGTCGGCAACCGCAGGTATGAGGTCGAACAGCCCGCACGTCTTGATCCGGTCGGGCACCGATCGTGGATCCGACCAGTGAACGCCGACTCTCGACTACATCACGAGCCGGCGGCGAGCGGCGGAGTGCGATATGCCGAAACATGGTGGCAGGGGCTTGCCAGGCGCAGTCGCGGGCGCATAGGTCATTGCGGTGAACAGTGCCTTACCAGGTGTGTTCTGCCCTCCCACCGCCCCGCTATGTAGGCCGCGATGCAGGAAGGGGCCGCGACCTGTTGGCCTGTGCCGCACGTGGCTGGGACCTCCACTGGGGGCGCCGCAGGGGCTGGAGCGACAGGTTCAGGCTGTCTCAACGTTTGGCCGGGACACGCGGTTGAGCGCTCAACATTGTTATGCCCTACCGTAGGCCCACCACGTTCGTCATACATGGGAGTACCCAATGCCGCTCAAGCTCGGTGTGTCATTGCCGCAGATGAAGCAGTTCGACCTCAGCAACGATGTTGTCAGGGTCGCCAAGGCTGCCGAGGAGACGGGATACGAGAGTCTTTGGGTGTTCGAGCGCACCCTGTTTCCGACCCCGATGACTCAGGGTCTGTACAACGTGCCTGGTCTTGAATGGCCAGACGCCTACCGCAGCGTCGCCGATCCGCTGGTGACGCTGGCGATGGCGGCTGCAGTCACTGAACGGGCACGCCTGGGCACCAGCGTCCTTGTCGCTCCTTACCACGTGCCGTTCCAGCTGGCGCGGTGGTTTGCGACGCTGGACGTGGCGACGAAGGGCCGTGCGGTCGCGGGCCTCGGCACAGGATGGTCGCTTGACGAGTACGCTGCCGGTTCAGTCGCACCATTTGACAAGCGCGGTGATGTACTCGATGAGGTGATCGAGGTATTCGCGGCGGTCCACGGCAGCGACCCCGTTTCGTACGAAGGCACCCTCACGAGAATCGCTCCGTCTGAGGTTGGTCCCAAGCCGGTGCGTGCCGTGCCGATCTACCTGGCTGCGACGGCTGGCAAGGCCATACGGCGATTGGTGGACCGGGCCGAGGGCTGGATGCCGACGGGCATGCACGCCGACCAACTGGCACAGGCCTGGCAGCAGGTACGAGACCTGGCCGTTGAGCGCGGCCGCACTCGGCCGCTTGACTTGACGGTCCGGGCGAACGTGATACTCACCGAAAAGCCGTTTGACGGTGAGGGGCGCCAGCCATTCCAGGGCAGCCTTGAGCAGGTTGTCGAGGACCTGGTGGCCCACGCGAAGATTGATGGCCTCCAAGAGGTATTGCTCGACCTGTGCATTACCGCGCGTGACGGAGATCATCTCCTTGAGGTCCTGCGTGATGTCTACGGCGCAGCCCGGTCGGCGGGTGTGTGATCGGGCGTCTCTGAGGACCCTTTCCCTCCGCCGGCGGCAGCCGACGGTGCATGGGTGATCTCGTGACAGGGCCGTCACGGGTGAGCACGAATAGCCGTGGGTGGCGATGGTACGTAGCACCGCCACCCACGGCTGTGCGTGTGGCGGGCGAGGGGCTTCTCACAGCAGCGCGTCGGGGGGGGCTTTGTGGGCCTTCCCAGGTCGGCCCATCGATTCAGCATAGTGCCGCGCGACAGCGAGCTCAGGACTGGCATTGTCCTGCAGCGCGTTCAGTGCCTGGGGGTTCGCTCCATCGCCTCGCGGAGGGCCGAAGGCTACGTGTGGATCAGCGGGGAGCGGCATGGGGTGCCCTACGGCAGCTCAGTCTTGACTGTTCGGCTCGTTACAGATGGCGGAGGTAGATGCGGCATCGCGGTGACGTCCGTCTTCGTGGGATTGCCGTTCTGCGAGGCGGAATGCGGTGTCGTCAGCGGTCGTCCGGAACCTAGCTGTCGTCGAGGTCGCAATCGTGTAATTGTGCCTGGGCCAGGCTGGACCTGTCGAACGGCTCTGGCGAGGGTGCTGTGGTTACGACTCGGTCGGCGATGGGGGTCGGACATGCTGGCCCAGGGGTTCGGCTGAAGGTAATCAGCAGACAGCCGGGCGAGCAAGCACCGTTCCGGTGCCGTGGACGGGGCGGCTGGGGCACCGGGCGGCGCGGTCGGAGGCCAGACCCGCAATGGCGCGGTGTGTTTCGGCGCAAGTCTCGCGGTGTCCTGAGTAGCGTTGCAGTGGCCGCCAGTGGCGCATCTCGGCATTGGCGTGTACGACGACGATGCGGCGCGAGGACTGGTGGCGCCGTATCTCGCGCCACGCCCGCCTCTCCCTGTCGAGGACGTCAACCTTGGGTTTCTTCGGCGGAGCACTGACCTGGTCAAGGAACCCTTTGGCCAAGCCCCGATACCCCTCGTCGACCTCGGTTTTCACGCCCGGGTGCAGGCGCGGTTGCTCGGCGATGTCTTCCGTGTGCATGGCGGTTTGGTCATGCATGGGCCCGGGCCGACCTACGTTGGTCCACAGCGTGCGGCCCTGGCCGTCGCTGATGGTGGTGTTCTTAATGGTGTTGTGCTTCTTCATACCGGAGACGAACGCGCGGCGTCCGGGCCGGTGCGCCCTGCGGCGGCGGATCTGGGTCTCCGTACCGTCAATGCGCAGGGTGACGCCTTCGGCGGCGGCGTAGGCGAACACATGGGCCGGGGTACGAAGCCGCGGCTCGGGCCGGTCGGGGACGGCGAAGCCGCCCAGGGCGAGCGGGTGGCGGATCTCGCTGATCGCCTCGTTGACGGTGGAGCGGCCGACGCTGTACAGCTCGGCCATCGCGGCATGCGGCAGGCGCGTGCGCAGGTGGCCGAGGGTGAGCACGACGCGGTCGGTGAAGACCAATTCCCGTCTCGGGCTGGCCCTCACCGCCCTCAGCTGGTTGCCGCCGCGTTGTGCGTGCAGTGCCGCCTCGCGCAGCGCACACCACGGCTTGGCCATCTCGTCGATCAAGTCGACGAGATGTGAGCGCGAGACGCCGCTGAAGGCAGGATGGGACAAGGCCGCGCGAGCCCACTTCTTGGTCACACTCGAAGAACTCGTGCGGAGCGTGAACTGGGCCTCGATGTGGTTGAGCCAGGAGGGGCTCGTCGGGGGTGCAGGCGATCTCGACGTTGTTCGCCGCCGCCCAGGTGCCCGCCCGCTGGCACCTGGGCGTGGTCAGGTGCGGGGAAAAGTTGTCGCGGACAACCGGGATGCGCATGTTGTCCGGGTGGGGGCTGCGCAGGTAGCGGCAGAACTCCAGGAACTGCGTCCGCTTCTTGACCGGTTTGATGTGGCCGTAGAGCTTGTCCCTGGACAGGTCCAGGGCAGCGAACAGATGCCGTACTCCGCCGTAGCGGTTGTAGTTCGCCCGCCGCCTGCGACGCGGTTCACGGTCGAGGTCTTTGTGCTTGCCACTGCGCTCGCCCCGTTGCCGGCCCGGGTGGGGCACCAGATCAGCGGTCCGAACTCGTCCACGCAGAAGACCACTTCGGGATCGCCGTCCTCGGGTATGACCTCGCCGTCGGCGATCGCGTAGAAGTGTCCGACGCGGGCCTTCTTGGCCGCGTAATCCGGATCGCGGGAGGACTTCCAGGTCTTCAGCCGTTGAAAGGAGACGCCTTCCTCGTGAAACAGGATGCGCAGGCCCTCCCCTGCGGACGATCCGCAGCAGCCCGCCTGCCCTCGTCATCGTCGATCTCGCGGACACGTACTCGCTCCGCCACCCAGCTAGATTGACGGACACGCACCGTCCGGCACGGCATCCGGACAGCGCGTCACGTCACAACAGGGCAAACATTGCCTGATGCGGCACTAGGATCTGCAGCACATCGGCCCGCATGAGTTCGGGCGAGTAGTTCCCCGGCCACGCTCCGGCCGTGGCCCCGTAGGTCGAGGGCATACACCCGTCGGCTGTGGGCAGTCCCGAGCGTCACCTGCTCCCAGTCGGTGGCATTCCTGCCCAGCCCATGGACCAGTACGAGCGGCGGGGTCTCCTGCGGCCCCGACGCTCGATAGGCCAGCCGGATCCCTTTCACGTCGACCAAGCAAGTGATCAGGCATGCCCGGACGATATGAAACGGTCTGTCGGAGGACCAGCGTTGACGAGTGGCCGAACCGCTATTGCGGACACTGTCCCGGGTCCGCGGCTCGACGGCACGGCCCTGATCTTCAATTGTCGACCACGTCGTTAGCCCCGAAGAACTGCGCGAGCCGGCCCGGGGTGCCGGTTTTCCGCAGCTGCAGCGCGGTGGCCGGGACCCGGTCAGTGGAGGTCACTTTGTCCTTGGCCCCCGCTCCGTGGGTTAGGATCCGTCCGCCCCTCGCCGATGGAGCCGTTCTTGATCATGCAACTCGGCTGGTTGCCGGGCCAAGTGAACGAAGAGTTTGTCCAGAGCCTGTTCGGGGTCGTGCGGACACCCACCGCAGGCCGCAGGGAAGGGTTGCCGACTCATCGTGGGGGCCTCGGCGACACTTGCGGTGCCGGCGGTTTAGGAATGAGGGTGTAGTTCCAGTCGCCCTGGAAGCAGTGCCGGTTCACTGGCGGGGCGGCGATATCACTGCCGGTGACCTTGATACCCGTGCCATGGGTGGTCGGGTCTGGTTCGGCGCGGACGTTCAGCCCCGTGAGTGATGGTCGCCGCGATGCTGTTCGTGACAACGTTTTTTGCTGGGGTGTGGTCGGCGACGCCACTTCACGGAGCTGTGGGAGAACAGTCGGCCCTCGCCCTTGTTCGATCTCGAGGTGCCCGGCGTCATGCGGCAGGCCATGATGTCCAGCCCGTCTCCGCGATCGGCGCGGCGAGCCCCGTCTTCCAGGGGCGGCGTGGTAGCCGTTGGAGCTGCCCACGTTCGCGATGATCAGCAGGCAGGCGGCGGTCGGATAGTCGTGCCGACCTCAATCCTGCCACCAGCGGCGGATGGGGGAGACGGCGAACGTGTGAACGCCGGCATGCCTCCGCGCTGAAGCGCGACCGGCCTCGCACCGCCCCCGCACGGATTTGAACCCAGAGCTGCTCCCAGACGTTGAGTTGAGGAAGGCTCCTGCACCTGCCGCTCCATCGCAGCACCTGTTCACGCCGGGGGCCAATCATCTCGTGTTCTATACACCTAACTGGCCGTGATTGGGGAAGGCATGCCTCGGGAGGATGATTTGCTCGACGTGTCCAGTAGCCGCGGCGCAGGCTCGAGCGGGGCCCCCGACGCGGGGGCCTGGTTTCTCGCGGACGACGAGGTCGGCTTTGGACCGTTGGCGGGGGAGGAGAAGGTCGGTCCACTGTCCGGTGCCGGACTGCCTGACTCGCAGGGCGGATACCGGCCGCACGACTCGCCGGGGCAAACGGGCTGGGAGCCACCGTCCGTACGTCCGAGGCTGGATACTCTGGATCGGGGCCGGCGTCTCTCAGTCTCTTCCATTCCGGCCGGGCGCTGGTTGAAGAACGCAAGGGCGGGAAGAGTAGTTCCCGTTGCGATCGCCATAGCTGTGCTAGGCGCCATTGTCCTCGTATCCAGGACTGCTGGAAGCCCTGATGGGAGCGAGGCGGCCGGAAGCGAACAATCCGCTACCCCGAGTCCCTCAGATTTCACACTGGGGCCAACCTGTTGGGCCACGCACTACGGTGCGGAGATCCCGCCGCACTCGTTTACAGCCAGTGGCGATGCATTCAACGCCCAGGCCCTGACCGCTGCTACGTCACTTGGCAGGTCCCCGCAATTGCCGTTTGGCACGCTCGTGCGCGTGCAGAACGTGGCGAACGGGAAGACAGTGACCGTCCGTATTAATGATAGAGGCTCATTTACTGGTACGGCTGCCGAGCCGAAGTGCCTTGACCTCACAGACGGTGCGTTCAAGAAACTGGGGTCGTTGAACCCTGATCCGGGCCACCTGACAGTCACGGAAACCGTTTTGAGCCCCGGCATGAAGGAGGCGGTCGCCTCCCCCTCGCCAACTGTTACACCAGTCAAGCACGCTAGCCCTTCTCCTTCGCCCACCCGATCGAGTTCTGCGTCTCCGACGCGGTCTCCAACCAAGGCAGCCCCTACACCCGTGGCGAGTATCCCGCAAAGGGCCCCAACGCCTAGCAAGCCGCGTGCGAATCCCAAGGATGCAGGAAGGTCGGGGCACGTAAAGGGTATCTCTGGTAAGTGTATTGGCCTTTCTAGCAATCCAAGCCCCTCCGGGGCCCCGGTCGAGCTCCTTACATGCGCGAACGAGGCAACGCAGCAGTGGACGTACTCGACGAGCGGCACGCTTCGGCTGGAGGGCCTGTGCCTGGACGTCACATGGTCAGGTCGCACCGACGGGACTCCTGTGCAGCTGTGGTCTTGCAATGGAACCGCTGCTCAGAAGTGGCAGGCAAGGACAGACGGAGAGTTGATCAACGCGAACTCCGGACTCTGTTTGGATGTGAAGGACAAGCACACATCAGACGGCACCCCCTTGCAGGTCTGGTCATGTTGGGACGGAAGGAACCAGAAGTGGGAGATGCCTTAGGATCCGCCCATCCCTCTTCATCGACGTATTCACCCGGGCGCCGCCCATGTTCCTGCACACATAGATGAGAGGTTTAGGATTATGAAGAAATTTACACCACTCTATCTCTTTACAGCGTCAGCAGTCGCAGCTGGAGCCATGGTGGGCGTCGTAACTGCGGTTGGGGGTGCAGATGCATCCGCTCAATCCAGCACAGGATTTCCGAAGGCTTTCTCATCTGCTTACGTAGGGGCTTGGGACGATCCCAAGATCATGGAGCAGGCGAAGGATAAAGCCGGTCTCAAATACTTCAACCTGGCATTTATCATCGACGCCGGCGGCTGCAATGCGAAGCTGGATGGCACGATGGACGTGAGCAATAATGCATGGATACCCGAGGTGAAGAAAATTCGAGCCTCCGGCGGAGATGTCACCCTTTCTTTCGGGGGTGAGAGTGGGACTGAGCTGGCCAACGGGTGCACCTCTGTAGAGGGCTTGAAGGATCAATACAAGAAGAGCATAGATGCCTTTGACGCGACGCGCGTGGATCTTGATGTCGAAGGTTCACAGATCTCTGACATGAAGGCTGCGGAACGGAGAAATCAGGCACTTTCCCAGCTGCAGAAAGATTACGCACGGAAGGGAAAGGCGTTGAGCGTGGAGTACACGCTCCCCTCGGCCGTCAGCGGGCTGGGTGGTGACGGGTTGAACCTCCTGCGCGGCGCGCGTCGAGACGGCCTGAACGTGGATACGGTGAACGCCATGACCATGGACTACTACGACGGCGTCAGCTCTGGCATGGGGAAGAAGGCCGTCGGTGTAGCGAACGTTCTGCACGGGCAGCTAAAAAGCGTATGGCCAGATAAGTCGGATGCTCAATTGTGGGGAATGGAGGGAAACACCCCCATGATCGGGGTCAACGACGACCCCCATGAAGTCTTCACGCTGTCTGATGCTGGAGATCTGACCTCCTTTGCCAAGGGTATGGGAATAGGGGAGCTCTCGTTCTGGGCGCTTGACCGAGATAAGCAGTGTGGGCCTGGCGACAGTTCCCCCAATGATTGTAGTGGCGTGAAGCAGCAGCAGTGGCAGTTCTCAGAGGTGATGAGTAAACTGTCCTCTCCTCAGATTCCTGGACCGCCCGGAGTTGTCAATGTCCACACAGGCGGGGGTGACGGGGGGGCCATTAAGGGCTTCGGATACAAGTGCGTGGACGTGCAGGGCGCACAGACGGCCGGAGGCACGCCGATCCAGTTGCACTCCTGTAACGGTAGCGCGGCCCAGAAGTGGGTCTTTTCTGGCGATGGTTCAGTCTCCTCTCTGGGTAAGTGCATGGCGCCGGCGGGATCTGACCTGCAAAATGGGACCAGGGTGAGTCTCCAGACCTGTAATGCCACCGGAATCCAAAAGTGGAAACGGGGCGCGAACTCCACGATAGTAAACTCCGCCTCCGGCAAATGCTTGGATGACACTGACAGCAAGGCTAACGACGGGAATGAACTTCAGTTGTGGGACTGCTTCGAAGGCAGCAATCAGAGGTGGCACACCAGCTGACGAGTCGCTAACCCGCTGAAATAAGAAGGCCAACAACTGTGTCGACGGATGTGTCTGGCCCATCTGCCAGGTCCAGGCACATCTGTCGCGCAGCCCGCCCGGCCACCGTACCTATTCAGTAAATGGAAAAGAGAAAATGCGCTCCACGGTTCACCGACGACAGCGTCGCCTCGCCCCATCGATCCCCGAGTGTCACCCGGCGATCCCCTATCCCGTCGACGACCAGCCGACGGGATGTCGTACCAACCCGGACCTGTTCCTGCATGACGAGCGGGACACGAGCCGTAGGTCCAAAGAAGCCGCGGCTCAGGCCGTCGCCGAGTGTGCGGGCTGCCCCATCGCCGCTGCCTGCCTCAAATGGGCACTCGTAAATTCTCACATGACGCAATTGGGGATTTGGGGCGGGACCACCGCGGCTGACCGGGAACGGATGAGAGATGATCTCCGTCAGAGGTTTGGGCGGGACTGGATGAACACCCTGGCGCGGCAAGGAAGCAGGGCGCCAGAGCACACGGCAGCCTCTGGTTTTGTCAACCACGAAGCATCCTTCACATCTACACAGTGAGACGCAGCCAACTGCGCCGATTGGAGCCGCTGCACTATTGTGTGCATAGGCGCTGACGGCACGGTATTGGCTGCCATGGGGGCAGCCCCAACACTTGGCAGGACGCACACGGCGAGGTGCGACGCCGGAATTCAAATGCCGTGTCGCGAGCCCGGGGCCGCCCCTGCCGTGCACGTCGAATATCTCAATCCTCTTGGGCCTTAGGCGACCAGGCGGCTCTGCCACGCCCAGACGGCAACCTCGGTGCGGTTTCGAAGGCCCAGTCTGTGTTGTGCTTCGGACAGTCGTGCCTTCACCGCTGAGGCGCTGATGCCCAGTTCCTGGGCAATCTCAGCATTCGTGTTCCCGCGCGCTACGCCGCGAACGACGTCCATCTCGCGTGAGGTCAGAGGGGACGCCCCCGGGGGAGCACTCGGCGCTGGTCCGCCTGTGGCGAAATGCTTGAGCAACTTGACCGTCACCGAGGGCGAGAGCATGGCGTTCCCGTCCACTGCGTTGTGCACTGCATCCACGAGGACCTGTGGGCTCGAGTCTTTCAAGAGGAAGCCCACGGCTCCAGCACGGAGCGCAGCGAAAACATTCTCCTCGTTATCATACGTGGTTATGATCACCACGCGAAGGCTAGGATTCTCCGCCAGGAGGATCTCGGTAGCGCGCAACCCGTTCATCACAGGCATCCGTATATCCATCAGGACTACATCCGGGTCAGTCTCGCGGACGACGCGAACGGCATCGCTGCCATTCACTGCCTCGCCCACGACCTTCACGCCTCCGAGCGATTCTAGGATGAGCCGGAAACCAGTGCGTACCATGGCCTGATCCTCGGCGATCACTACAGATATCGTCATATCACCCCCACGTGTGATTCCGCGGAACTGGTCGGGCTGAGGAGGGGCAATGAGGCAGCGACCAGCCACCCGTTGCTTCCGCTCGGCCCAGCCGTCAACTCGCCGCCAACCATGGCCACTCGCTCGGTCATCCCCACCAGCCCGTAGCCTCCCCGGGCTGGAGATGACAGGTCAACGGTGGCCCTTACACTTTCGACTTCGATGACAAGCTCGCCTGGGGAGTCGAGTTCCTTCTCTACGCGAACCTCTACGTAGACCGTGCTGCCAACCGGGGCATACTTTCGTGCGTTCGTCAGAGATTCCAGTATCACCCGATGAACTGTGACGACGAGCTCAGCGGGGCACTCGATGCCTCCCAAGTCACTGGGCAGCCTGAGATGGATTTCCTGATTGCCCTCGCCGTCTACGGCATTCACTACAGCCTGGTAGAGGTCCGTCGCCGTTGCTGACTGGTCGACCCGAGCGGTACCGATCAGGTACCGCATGGCCTGCAGTGCTCTGGAACCCGCATGAGCGATCTCAGATATAGATTTTAGGGCTTCGGAGTCCCCCTTGCCCTGGGCCGCGGCAACGGCCCCAATTGCCTGAGCCTGGACAACGATCCCTGCCACGTGGTGGGCGACAAGGTCGTGCAGGTCCCTAGCGAGGGAGACTCGCTCAACTGAGCGCACTGATGCCAACGCTGCCTCCTGACGGCGATCGGTGTCCCGGAGCATCCTGCCCATAGCTACGGAGACGCCCCACCCCAGCGCGGCAGCAGTTCCAAGGATCCTGCCGAACTGACTGTGGCTGGCGAGCAGGCTGTCAGCGGCCAAGATGACACCGGCGACTGCGCTGAAGGGGAAGGCACAATTAAGCGGCCTTTGGCGACACAGCGCGGCGACCATTATCAGCAGGGCGAGGACCTGCGTTGCGAAGGGCTGCACTCCTGGTCCCGTCCCCCACCGGCCGGCGGTGCGGCTCAGCGCTTCCACAGAGAGATGCGGAAGGAAGGAGAGAAGGACGCACGTGCCGAGAAAGAGCGTCCGTTCGGGCAGCCACCTTCGCAAGACCGTCGCGGTGGCGACGCTGGGGACGCTGACTGCCGTCAGGAAGAAGGCTTCCTGGCTGAAGTTGTCGGCGCTGGGCAGATTGTGAAAGTTGGTCACGATGTCGGCGGTGATGCAGGCGGCAAGGGCTGCGATCTCGGTGTACAGCAGTCTCTTGCTACCGCCGACGCCGACTCGGCTAGGAACTTGGTCCGGGGGATGCAGCGTCACGGGTACAGCATGCAACACAACCAGAGTTCGTGCAGGGTGCGGCTGCCGGATACTAACTTGCGGTCGTAGATGATCAAGTCCTGACGGTCGATCGGGTTTCCACCTGTATCAGGAGGAAGCCAACGTGAACTCGACTGACCGTTGTTGGGCCTGCGCGGTCCCAGCCGGCCTGCCCCCCACAGTGTCGTCTGTTGATGCGGTCGGTACGGACACGCGGGTGGGCGAGTGATACCCAGCAGCTTTGGTACACCGCGATCGTCCGACACCAGTGCGGCCGATGGCCTCAGCACTTGGGCTGGAGCAGTTGGCCCTTGGCCGGGTGCGCCTTTGACCGGAGCGCGGCGAACGTAGAGCGGTCGTATCCCGAGCTAGCGTCGGATCAGGTGATCCGTGACACGATCACCACGAGCTACTCGAACGTGCACCGGCCAGGAAGGTGCCTCCTGACCGGTTGACGAGCAACAGACTGTGGAGCTGGTTGTGATGGCACATGGCCGCCACACCCGCCACGCTGACGCGGTGAACGGAAGTCAACCAGGCTCCAAACGCGGGGCATACGTGACTGCGACAGCTGTCGGTAGTCGGTCCTCATTCCCACTACCGGCGGACGTCAGCGTTGCGCGTGGGCTCGTCTATGTCGGCGCTGTCGTTATCCGCAAGCCGGTCGATGATCCGCACCTGTGCGCTCGTGGTTCCAACCGACAAGCGGTACGTCTCGCATGCTATCCGTGAGCCTCCACTCGAGTGCCCCATCCGGTCGGCCGCTTTGCTCGCCGGGCCGACGAGGGCCGGCCTCTCGCCGAGGCAATGAGGCTTTTTCAACCTGCGGTTGAGCTGGCGTGATGCAGGGTGAGTACGGCCTGGACGAGGCCGGTGATGCGGGTGGTCGAGCAGCGAAGTTTGCGGAGTAGTCGCCAGGACTTGAGGGTGGCCATGGCTTGCTCGACGAGGGCTCGGATCTTGGCCTGAGATCGGTTCACGGCCTGCTGACCGGCGGAGTGAGCCTCCCATCGGCCGCGGAAGGGGACCCGGATCGTGCCGCCGGCGCCGTGGTAGTCCTTGTCCGCCCAGCAGGGGGGGTGGGCCTGGGCAAGAGCATCGATGATGCCGTGTTCCCGGGCTGCGCGAACGTCGTGGACGGCCCCAGGCAGTGCCGGCGAGGCCCACAGCAGCCGGCCGAACGGGTCGGCGATGACCTGCACATTCATGCCGTGTCTCTTGTGCTTGCCGGAGTAGTAGGGCCGGTCGGCAGCGATCCGGTCGATGGGCAGGAGAGTCCCGTCGAGCAGGACGTAAGCCTTCGTCGATGCGGCTTGGACAGCCCCGTCGAGGGTCGGTGCGAGGGCGGCCAGGAGGTCGACGGCCTCGCTGATGTAGCGGTAGACCGTGCTCGTCCCCATCTCGAAACCCGCTGCGAGCTGGGCGTACGTAGGCCCGTTGCGCAGATGCGCCAACACCAGCAGAGCTTGACGGCCGACCGATAGCCGGCGCCAGCGGCTTCCGATCCGGCGACGGTGTCCGCGCAGACGAGTGGCGAGGTACGTCAAGGACCGACTGGACACGTCCAGCCCGCACCGGTAGACAAGCACGTGAAGCCTCTGGTGGGTATCGGGTGATCTTGGTCGTGAACCCGTCTACCAGAGGCTTCACTCATGTGTCGAACCAACTGAGCCGCTACCGGGCGCAAGTTGGCAAAGGCTCACTGGCCGGGGCGATCCGGTCGGTGCCTCGCGGATTGAGCGGTCCCTACCCAACGGAAGCCGTTCGGAGCCCTGTGGATGTATGCGGCCCCCTGCGTGGGTCCTGGGCCATTCGTCAGGCTGTACCCGCCGAAAGATGGGTTGGGGGTCATCTCCGATGACGATGCCCCTGATTGGGGCCCGGGCATAACTTGAGTCTCGAACGGAGGGGCAGCATTCTCCAGGCAGGGGCTCCACGCAGCGTGTAGGTCGATCAGCTTCGGCCGCATTGCCAGAAGCCCGGCTACCGGACCGTCCCCTTCGCTGGAATCCACACATTGCGCGATCAGGGAACTGAGGCATCATGCAGGTCGTCATGGGGTCGAAGGGTTCAGCAGAAGCCAAGGAGAGGGCCGTACGGCAGTGCTACGAGGCGCACGGCGACGCCTTGTACGCCTTCGTCCTCCACCTGGTGCGAGGCGACAAGTACAAGGCGGAAGACATCGTTCAGGAAGCAATGCTGCGATCCTGGCTGAAGGATTCCCCGCTAGGGGGAGAGGGGATCAGGCCCTGGCTCTTCCGGGTCGCTCGAAACCTCGTGGTAGATGACCACCGCAGGACCAAGGCGCGCCCTGCGGAGGTCTACGCCGTCAGTGCTCCGGAGACCACAGAGTCGACCGAGGACGGCATCGACGCTACCGTTGACTCACTCATGGTGAGAAGGGCCCTCAGGTCTCTGACCTCGAGCCACCGCGAGATCCTCGTCCAGACGTACTTGATGAACAACACGGGCCACGAGGTCGCAGAAGAACTGAACATTCCCCTCGGAACGGTTAAGAGCAGGTCGCATTACGCGCTTCGCGCACTGCGTGAAGCGATCGTAGAGCCTGTGGCCGCCTGACCCCTCCATAGGTGAACCCACTCCGGGGCGCTCCGGCACACCCCGCCTGCTGCCAAAGCAGACGCTGGTACGCCAGAGCGCCCCGGTTCTGTGCCGCGTTGGGGTGGCGACTATACGTTGTGACCTAAGCGTTGTCCCGTAACTCGGGGCAGAGGTCGGTAGGTCACCAGAGAACGCGTGGGCTGAATTCGTGCCGTTCCTGCAGTTTGACGCGGAGATCCGGCGGATCGCCTGCACCACCAACGCCATCGAGTGGGCCAACGCGAGGATCCACCGGGCGGTCCGGGCCCGCGGCCACTTCCCCTCCGAGAACGCCGCTCTAAGCGTTGTCCCGTAACTCAGGGCAGAGGTCGGTAGGTCACCACAAGCAGATCTGGTTGTCTGGTTGCGCCCCGAATTGCGGCCTAAACCGGATCCTAGCGAAATGGGTTGAACTGGACATTAGCAAGCGGTGCCCAGAGTTACGGGACAGCCCTTAGCCTCGATCTTTCTTGAGGGTCCGCCGACGGAGTCGGCGGACCCTTTTGCTTTCCGGTGCTGATGCCGGGCAGGCCGGTGGCCCGGCTGTCGCGTCGGGTGGGCGCCGGGTTCCACTGCCCGGGCGGGTGATGCTGCCGCAGGGACGATGGGTTGCCAGTCAGCCGGGGTCAGGCAGGAGCGCGAGCCGTTCAAGGGCGGCGGTGATCTCGCCGGTCCAGGGCCAGTGCCGGGCGAGGCGGAGAATCCTGCGCCGGTCGGTGGTGACAAGCTCGCCGGCTGCGGAGAACAGGCGAAACCGCAATCGACGCGGTTCCCAGAGCCTCGCCCGGCCGGTCAGCGCGAGCATGGGCATCCAGGCCAGCGGGTCGAGCGCGATCTGGACGATCTCCATCCAGACCCGGTTCTGGGCGGTGTCGTGCAGGGGCAGGTTGCGCAGGCCGCTGGCTCGGGCGGCCCGGATCCGGTCCTCGGCCCGTGCCCGGAGCCGGTGGCGCAGCTCGAGCTCGGCGATCGGCCGGCCGGTGGTGTTGGTCGCGAAGCACGTGATCCGCATGCCGTCCGCGTCCGTGATCCTCAACTGGGCGCCGGGATGGGGCCGTTCCTTGCGGACGATGAGCCGCATGCCCTTGGGCCAGTCGTCCAGGAGCTTGCCGGTGAGCTCGGCGACCCAGGCCCCGTCCCGGGCCTCACCGTCGGCCTCGACGGCCGGGGTCCAGGCCGAGGCGGGGACCTTCAGCACGTGTTCGTGGATCGCTTCGGTGACCGTCATGCCGACCGAGTAGGACAGCCATCGGCCCCGCTTCGCGAGCCAGGACACGAAGTCGTGGGTGCCGCCGGCGGAGTCCGTGCGGATCAGCGTCTGCCGTCCTCGCCGGTAGTGTTTGGGCAGTTGGGCCAGGGCGAGTTGGGCGGTGGTGATGTGGTCGGCGGCGGTGTTGGAGCCCGCGTTTCCCGGTCGCAGGAGGGCGGCGACGGGTTCACCGGTTCCGCCCGGTCCGTGGTCGGCGAAAGCCGTCAGCGGGTGGTGGCCGTAGGTCTTCTTCCAGGTCGCGGCCGCGTCCCGCTTGTCGGAGTGGGCGATCACGAGGACGCCATCGAGGTCGACAGTGACCTGGCCGTCGGCGTCCGGGGCGTTCTCGCCGGCCAACGACCAGGCACGATGACGGACTTCGGAGCGTGCGGACCGGACGGCCTGCAGGGCTTTGTCGCCGGATGCGGCGAGGGTGTCGATCAGGCGGGAGACGGTCGGGTCGGAGGCGATCGGGCCGAAGACGGCCGGCTCACACCGCAGCATGGCGACGTCTGCGAGGCAGTCCCCGCCCAGTGCGACCGCCAGGGCGACGTCCAGGAGGATCTTGCCGGGATCGTGGACGGCCCGCGGTTTGCGCCACGGAGCCAGAGCTGCGGATATCGCCTGGTCAAGGCCCGTCTTGCGGACCGTCTCCAGCAGCAGGACCGCACCGGCCTGCGAGAGCACCTGCCGACCGTCTGCCTGGACACGGACACGTGGGTACGACGAGATAGGCTCTCTCACCTGGAAAGTGCTCTTTTCCTTGCAGCCAACAGGACCCTCAGCAAGTCCTATCGTTGCAGGTCAAGGGCGCTTTCCGTGTTTCTGATCAACTCTTGGACAGCCCACCTCGTGAAAGCCCGAGGTTAGGCTGTTCGTGGGGAAGAGAGAGGCACGTCCGTGGATCGTCTCGGATGAACTGTGGTCGCTGGTCGAGCCGTTGTTGCCTGTTCCGGCGCCGAAGCTGGTGCCCGGCCGGCCGAGAGTTCCTGACCGTCAAGCGCTCTGCGGGATCCTGTTCGTGCTGCATACCGGGATCCAGTGGGAGTATCTGCCGCAGGAGCTGGGCTTCGGTTCAGGCATGACGTGCTGGCGTCGGCTCGCTGCCTGGAATGAGGCAGGAGTCTGGGACCGGCTTCACGTCGTGCTGCTGGCCAGGCTGCGAGCGGCGAAACAGCTCGACTGGTCGCGGGCGGTGATCGACTCTTCCCATGTCCGGGCCGCTCGGCGCGGCCCAAAAGCGGTCCCAGCCCGGTCGACCGTGCGCGGCCGGGCAGCAAGCACCACATCCTCGTCGACGGCCAGGGCATCCCGCTCGCAGTGTCCCTGACCGGTGGAAACCGTGGGCGACGTCACCCAGTTGATGCCCCTGCTTGCCAAGATCCCGTCGGTCCCAGGGCTCGTGGGACGTCCCCGTCGACGGCCCGACGTCCTGCTTGGGGACCGCGGCTATGACCACGACAAGTACCGCCGCCTGGTCTGGGCGCAGGGCATCAAACCGGTCATCGCCCGCCGCGGAGTAGCGCACGGCTCCGGCCTCGGGATTCATCGCTGGGTTGTCGAGCGCACGATCGCCTGGTTCCACGGCTTCCGACGACTCCGCATCCGGTGGGAACGACGCGACGACATACACGAAGCATTCCTCGGCCTCGCGACCTGCCTCATCACCCACCGCCACGTCCAACGCCTTTGTTAGGACCTCTTACTGACGAGTGAAGACCTGGTAGTCGGACACCGTCCGGAAGCCCATTCGCCGATAAAGCGATGCGGCCGTCGCGGTCTGCAACGTGCCAAGCGTGCGGCCTCGTTCGCGGCCCAGGTGGAGCGCGGCGGAGGTGAGTGCGGTGCCCACACCTCGGGTCAGGTGAGACTCCGCAGTCGTGACGGCGTAGACGCCTGCGACGCCGTGAAGATCGAGCATTGACGACGTACCTACGATCTCTTCACCGTCGCGGGCCTCGAAACGAGTGAAGGCGCCGGGCACGTCATTGCGTTCCTCGTGCCTGGACACCAGGGCGTCGACGGCATCGGGGGCCACTCCGAGCCTGGGTGCATACGCCCGCACCCACGCCTCGGTGCCGCCCGGAGCTTCCACGCGGGAAATGGTGATGCCCTCCGGGACCCGTACATCCGTGACATCAGCTAGGTCGATTTCCATCACGGTCATTGTGGCCGCACGCGTGAGCCCTCGAGCGCCGAGGTATCTGGCGGTTCGCTCGTCAGAGTCGGGGCCGACCCACCACACCGATGGGCCCCCGGCCAATCGGCGCGCGGCCGCGGTGAACGCGATGCCCAGGTCGACGCCCGGCGTCACACGCAACACGCCGTTGTACATCGCACTCGGTATACCGCTGCGGTAGAGTACGAGCCCCTCTGATTCACCGGTTTCGGGGTCGGCATTGTAGCCGAGCCAAAAGTCACGGAAATTTGCCAGCTGCTTACAAAGGGTTCCACTCGGAAATGTCATCGCCTCAGAATAACAGTTGCTGCGAGCTGTAAGGCATCCAAGGAGCATCATTCACAGACGCGGTCACAACACCTAGTGAGTCGGCTGTCGCGGTGGGTGTTCCGCCAGCGTGAATGGCCTAGCCTCAATCCCTCACGGCAGGCCATCAAGTCCTTTCGGTGGCCCGTTTCAGATCGAGGAGCCGGATCGGGCCGTAGCTGAAGATGAGTGGGAGGCCGGCCGCGTGGGCGTCGTCGTAGCCGTCGGCGATCAGCTCGGTGACGTCGAACAGGCCCGGATTGAGCCGTCCTGACGCGAGATAGGGGGCCGCCGACGCGGGGTAGACGTAGGTGTCGCCGCCGTGCTCAGCGAATGCGGGCATCAGTACGGTGTCCGTCCGGGCCGGCGACGTCGACGGTGTCGGGGCCGCTGCCGCCAGGCGTCGGGGTGACTCGGTCACCCGTCAGCAAGGTGACCGTTCGAGGTGTGCCGAAAGCGGTGCGCCCGGCGAAGGGTGCGAGGTGGGCACTGGTGAATCCGCCGCCTCCCAGGCAACCTTGTCACGCTGGGCGTCGCCGGTGTGTTCCGCGGCAAAGGCGGCCGGTGCGGCCGCCACTACAGCCAGAGCCACGCCTACGACCACGAGTCTGTAGCAGAGGCGCCATCGTGTTCTCACGGGCCGTCACCTCCCGTTCGAATCGGTTTTCCGGACGAGACACAGCATCCGGTTGTCCAAGGGGTCTGCCTCCCAAACCTGTGGGACTCGGAGTGCCCGAGTGGCACGGTCGAGGGCGTCATCACAGGCGCGACCGGCGTCGACACCCACGCGTTTCCAGGCTCCGAAGGCCGGTACCGTAGGGGGTGGGCTTGACGTCTGAGACCCGGCGCCTACTGGCTGGCAGGGGCTTCTCAGCCCGGAGCGGTGCCTGAGCGCTCTTGCGTGCGCAGTAGGAGGTCAGCCGGTGAACCTGGATCGTTCCCTGTCCACGCGTTCTTGAAGAGCGAACATGTATGCGCGCGCCTGGGCGCCGTGCCGATGTTCATCCTGAACTCGCGCCTGGTCCTCACACTGCTCCCGAATGGAGCGTGTCGCTTGCGCCCTCTGGCTCTCGGTGTCGTACTGGAAGGCCGGAGGGCGGCCGGGTATTCTCGATGGCACCTGAACCAGTACCCTGTCGCGCTGCAGTTCGGAGATCGCGATCGCGAGAAATGTTCTCTGCGGCCTCGGAATTCGAAGAGCTTTGGCTAGCCCATCCATTGTGAACCTCGTATTCTGGTTTCGCCACAGATGATCCTTGATCGCTTCCTTGTATTCCTTTATGTGTTGCATCAGGTCCACTCCTCGCGTTCGTCCTATCTGAAGGTGTAACGCACACACGGACTCCGGGGTTCAAAGCTGCGAGGAGGTTCTGCGGTGTCACTGGCCGCCAGGTTGTGTCCTCCGAGGGTCAGTTCCAGAGTGGGCTGAGATGGCGGACGCTGTGGTCTGATGGGGCGCACGGTGGCGGAATGGGCCCCGTCGTTTGTCCCAGCTGAAGCGACACCTCGGAGACGGGTGCCTTTCGGCCGACTCCAGGGGCAGAGCACCTCGTGAGCTTCGGCGTGGGCGGATAGTGGTCTGATCGGTGCATCCGGGGAGGCGGCGTGGTCTTCCACATCTGCCGTGCCGGTAGTAGTCGCGGGTGCGCTACTCGGGTCCAGCGGGTGAGGAGGCTGATCATCGCGGCCGGCAAATCCTCCGCGCGGCCGGTGCAGTGGAGGGAAGGATCACGGCCGGGCAGCGGCCGCAGCGGATTCAAGCGCATGTACTCGCGCTTCGTGGCTCTTGCGGATCCGGCACGCCGGACGTGAGATCCGCAAGAGCACGGCCACGGCCGAGCTTCCGGTCCGCTGGCTGCTGGCCGAATGGCCCGCAGACCAGGACGAGCCCGTGCAGTTCTGGCTCTCCAACCTGTGCCTGCAACCACCCCGCTGCCCGTCCTCGTGCGCATCGCGAAGCTCCGCTGGCGAATCGAGAACGACTACCGCGAGATGAAACAGGCTCTGGGCCTGGCCCACTTCGAGGGCCGAACATGGCCAGGCTGGCACCACCACGTCACCCTCGTCTCGGTCGCCCACGCCTTCTGCACCCTGCAGCGACTGAGCCGATCCCCGAAAGAGACGGCGTCGGCCTGAGCCTCTACCGAGTCATCCGCGAGCTGCAGATACTCCTCGCGACCTGGACCGGCGCCTGCCCGGCCTGTCACCGCGACATACCAGACCCCGCACCAACATGACCAAGCCCTACTAGAGCTTGTCCGCCCGATCATGTGACTGTCTGACTTCTGGCTCGTGGTCCTGGGCATGGGGCGGGGTGACTTGACGGATGCGGAGTGGGAGCGGCTGCGGCCGTTTCTGCCGGTCAGCAACAACCGGTGTGGCCGGTGGCGGGATCACCGGCAGGTGATCGACGGGATCTTGCACCGAGTGCGAACCGGCGTGCACTGGCGTGATCTTCCGGAGAGGTTCGGGCCGTGGAAGACCGTCTACGAACGTCATCGGCAGTGGTCGGCGGACGGGACATGGGAACGCCTGTTGCGGCAGGTTCAGGCCGCGGCCGACGCGGCTGGTGACATCGACTGGGACATTGCGGTCGACTCCACCATCGTGCGTGCGCATCAGCATGCGGCCGGTGCCCGCACCGATCCGCCGCCCGCCCCCTCAAAGGGGGCGAACAGGCAGAACGCCAGGACGAAACGCCCTGGCAGAGCCTGCACGGCCGGCTGGTGGAGGTGGTGCGGGAGGTGAGGGCCTGGGCCGCTCGCGGGGCGGCTTCACCAGCAAACTCCACCTGAGCGCCGACGGACGCTGCCGCCCCCTGTCCCTGGTTCTGACCGGCGGACAGCGGGCGGACTGCACCCAGTTCGAAGCGGTGCTGGAGAAGATCCGAGTCCCGCGCACGACCGTGGGCAGGCCGCGCGGCAAGCCCGACAGCCTTGCCGCGGACAAGGCATACAGCAACGGCCCCTGCCGCCGGTACCTGCGGCGTCGGGGTATCCGGCACACGATCCCGGAGAAGACCGACAGCCAGGCCGCCCGCCTGCGCAAAGGCTCACGCGGCGGACGGCCACCCGCCTTCGACGCGGAGCGTTACAAGAAACGCAACACCGTCGAACGAGCGATCAACAAGCTCAAACAATCCCGAGCCGTCGCCACGCGATACGACAAACGAGGCTACGTCTACCTCGGCACCGCAACCGCAGCAACCCTCGTCATCTGGCTCCGCACATGATCGCCCGGACAAGTCCTAGGTGGTCGACCCTGACTTGGCTTGGTCGACCGGTCGCTCACCTCGAAGGCCAGGTCCATCCTGCGGCGGGAGGAACGCCCGACTCTGGCGCCCAAATGCCGTTCATCCCAATCCCGGTGTGACGAAGCGACATTGACCGGCAGCCGTTTGGCAACGTGGACCTATCTGATGTGCCCGAGGCCACGGGGTCCCTGACACACGTCGCTGCCAGGCGCCCCTTTGGCCGGCCGGGCACCTATCTGACCAATGTCGGCTGCACTCCGTCTTGGCGCCGGGCGCCCCTTGAGGGCCTGAGGGCGGGGCGATCTTCCGGACTGGCCGAAATAGGCCACCGCTCCACTCTCGCGGCGCACCCCAACAGGCGACGTCGATTGTGGGGCGGCGACGCGCGCCCCACTTCTACTGTCCAAACGTATGTCGTGGCCCATCGTTTGCTGGTCCGTGACCTGGGGCAGAAGGCGGACATGTCTTTCTTTGGGAAGCTCAAGCGCAGGCAGTCCGAACAAGCAGAGGCCCGGCGTGCACAGGCCATGATGGAGGCGGTTGCCCGGGGGGCCACCCCTGAGGAGGCGCAGCGCGCCGGGGACCGGGCAGCGCGGCGGCGGGCAAACACCAACGCCGCCATCATGGGTTCGATCAACAGCTGAACTCTGCCGTTAGTGGGCAGCGGCACAGTCGGATACTGGAGGCAACCTAAGAGGTCCTAACAAGGGTGTTGGATGTGGCGGTGGGTGATGAGGCAGGTGGCGAGGCCGAGGAAAAGGCTTCGTGGATGTCGTCGCGTCGTTCCCAGCGGATACGCAGATGTCGGAAGCCGTGGAACGAGGCGATCGTGCGCTCGACGACCGAGCGCTGAGCACCGAGGCCGGAGCCGTGTGGAATGCCGCGGCGGGCGATGACCGGTTTGATGCCCTGAGCCCAGACGAGGCGGCGGTACTTGTCGTGGTCGTAGCCGCGGTCGCCGAGCGGGACGTCATGGCGGCGACGGGGATGTCCCGCGAGGCCCTGGATAGGTGGGATCTTGGCGAGCAGGGGCGTGAGGTGGGTGACGTCGCCCACGGTTTCCGCCGGTCAGGGACACCGCGAGCGGTGTGTCCTGGCCGTCGATGAGGAGGTGGTGCTTGCTGCCGGGCCGTGCGCGGTCGACCGGGCTGGGACCGCTTTTGGGCCCCGTCGGGCGGCCCGGGCATGGGAGGAATCGCTTCCCCGCCCGAGACCAGTCGAGCTGCTTCGCCGCCCGGGGCTTGGCCAGCAGCACGAGGTGGAGCCTGTCCCAGACGTTGGCCTCGTTCCACGCTGCCAGCCGCCGCCAGCACGTCATGCCCGAGCCGAAGCCCAGCTCCCGCGGTAGGTACTCCCACTGGATCCCGGTATGCAGCACGAACAGGATCCCGTACAAAGCCTGCCGGTCCGGCACCCGCGGCCTGCCGGCCACGAGTTTCGGTCCTGGCTCAGGCAGCAACGGCTCGATCAACGACCACAGTTCATCCGAGACGATCCACGGACGCGACCCTCTCTTCCCCACGGACAGCCCAACGAGCATCCGAGCCGACAGTCACATCATCCGAGACTTCTGTCAGGACCTCTAAGACAGTGTCCTATGTGGTGAGCCGAATGAGTCGTTTGTAGCAGCAGAGGGCGGCGGCGAGGCCGAGGAAGGCCAAGTAGTTGCGGGGATGACGTTCGTAGCGGTGGTTGAGTCTGCGGTAGCCGGTCAGCCAGGACATGGTCCGCTCGATGACCCATCGTCGTCGGCCTCATCGTTGGCTGGACTCGATTCCCTTGCGGGCGATGCGGACGCCGATGCGTTTGCCGCGGAGCCATCGTCGCAGGTCGCGCTGGTCGTACGCCTTGTCGGCGTGGAGCTTGCGGGGTTTGTAGTGCCAGCCGTTTTCGGGGTCGTGTCTCGTTTGGAGACCGGCGACCATCGCCTTCAGGCCCTGACTGTCAGGGGTGTTGCCTGCGGAGACGCCGACGACGAGGGGCAGCCCGTTCGCGTCCGACAAGACGTGCATTGTGGAGCCCGGCTTGCCTCGGTCCACGGGGCTCGGACCTGTGAGTTCGCCCCCTTTTTAGCCCGTACGTGGGCGGAGTCGAGGACAGTGCGTGTGAGGTCGAGCAGTCCGCACTCGTCGATCCGATCCAGCACGGCCTCGTGGAGCCGGCCCCACACCCCGGCTCTCGACCAGATCAGGAACCGGCGATGCGCGGTGGACTTCGAAATGCCGAAACAGGGTGGCAGGGCCCGCCAGGCACAGCCACTGACCAGGACGTAGATGATCGCCGCGAACAGCGTCTCATCAGGCGTGTCCTGCGTCCCGCCGCCCTGCGGCCGCACCTTCGACGGCGGGATCAATGGCTCCGCGATCTCCCACAAACCATCCGGAACAATCCAACTCCACGTACCTCGCCCCATGTTCAACTCAACGAGACGCTCCCACATAGGACACTGTCTAAGGCCCGGATCACAAGCGCACGACTTGGCGGGGGTACCGCAACGGCTGCCCTGAGTATTCGCCAACGATCTTTGCCCGAGTACTGCTTCTCAGGGCAGGATGCTCCTTGAGTGACCGGCCGCATATCTAGATCGCCTGTACCCTGGAATACATGGAAGCCTACGTGCGTTCATAAGTGCGTGGCTACGAGGGGGACGGTGTTACCGGGCTCATCTGTCCCACGTGGGGAAGACTGATCAAGTGAATCCCTGCGGAGCCTCCTGCAGCAAGGCTGCCGTCCCTCCGTCCGCCCTGAGCCGCCTCGACTGGTCCGCCCCTGTTCCCGTCGGGGCGGTTTTGCGTCCTTGCGCGAGCAACGAGCCAGGACTGATACCTGTCCGTCTGGCTTTCGCCGGCGTGTCGCCCCTGTGCGTCGTACTGCTCTGCGGCGGCCACATCACCCATCGCGGCTAACATGGTGCCGTGGCCGATACGAGGAGCAACATACGACGGTTCACCGTGAAGCACCATGCCGCGCGCGCGCGTATCCTCGCCGCGGCTGCGGACTTGATCGCGCGTGACGGAGTCACCAACACGGGAATCGAAGAGATACGCAAAGCAGCGGGCGTCGGTGGTTCGCAGGTGAGCCGGTTCTACCCTGACAAGAGGGCCTTGATCAGAGATGTCATCGCCTGGCAGGCCGACCTCAATCTGGCGTCTCAGTGTCCACCGGCCCTAGGCAACCTCGACTCGTTCGCCGCCTGGCACCAATGGGCACAGATGATTATGGATAGACAGAGCAGTCGCAACTTCGTCGGAGGCTGTGACTTCGGCTCCCTCGCCGGGCAGCTCGTCGAATCTGACGATGCCACCCGTGCGGACCTTGCCGATGGTTACCAGCGATGGATCGGCCTCTTCCGGGATGGCCTGAGCGCCATGCGCGACTGCGGTGACCTGCGCTCCGACGCTGACCCCCATGCCCTTGCGGTCGCCACCCTCAGTGCCATGCAGGGCGGCATGCTGCTCTCCCAAACCTTGCGCGACATTAACCCTCTCCGTGACGCGCTGAGGGCCGCCCTCGAACGGATCGAGGGCTTTGCGGACGAAGGCCACTCCATCGTCTATGACGTTGGCGGGAGTTGACGCCTGTTGAGGGCGATCGACCTGTCAACTCGCAAGTAGCCGCAGCAGGGAAGTTGGCGGGTGGTCGCGACTACCCCGCTGGCCGGCAATCGTGTGCTTGGGCGGTGCCCCGCAAGCCGAACTCCTCACGCTGATCCGGGGGCCGGGCCGGCAAGTAATTCCGGAAGCTGCCAAAGTGTTGCGTCAGAGGCAGGTTTTGTACCCTGCGGCGTTATTGGTCAGGACACGTTCGATACTCATCCCACGGCGGATGAAGAGGGCTTGGGCCCATTGTCAGAACGCGGTGCTGGTCTTCTCTGCCCTGTCTCGGTGGACTTGGCTGTAGGCAAGGCAGGACTGGTTGTTGACGGTGGAGCGGGCATCTCTGCCCCGTCGATCATCGGCGTGCCGCTATTGCGCTCTCTGGACGTGCATCGGCTCGCCGTCACAGCTGCTCGGTCCAGCCGTGCCCGTCGGTGCAGTCCGTGGTGCACCAGAATCCGGTGGACCATTGAGGCCGGCAGGACGAAGATTGGGCTGAGGCCGGACCGAGTATGGGGGGTGCTGCCGCAACCTGCGGACAGTTGCCTCGCTCTCTGATGCCGGGTGGAGTGTGAGCGGCTCGAGCGGTCACGCAGGTCTGCATCGCCCTCCACCCACCCCAGGGAGTCATTTGCAGACCGTCCCGCCGCGTTCAAACACTTCCAGATCCGCTACGAACGCCCGACCATCCACGCCTCGGGCTACTTCAACCTATCAGCGACATGTACTGCTTGAGACGACCCCGAACCTCAGTCCGACGTGATCAACACGGAGACGCCTTGAAAAACGCGCGGCTCTGGGACTGCAAAACATGCGCCCCAAGGGGGACCAGCTGGCAACTGGGCACGGTAGGGCTTCCGGTGCAGTAACCGACACCGGACGTATAGCGGAGTATCGGGCGGGCGCGGGGAGGGGGGGCCGCGTCCCGCCCGATAGCCGTCCGTCACGTGGCAGCATCGGTCGGCGTATGTAGTTTACCCGGGCTGAGGTACGTCGCTGCCACAGCAGCGTAGCGCTCGTCTGCGTGACGGAAGGGCGGCAAAGGTATTGCGCTGCTCATACCGCAGCTTCAAGGGCTGCATGGTCCTCCCCCTTCGTTCAACCCCGAGGTCCGGTCGGTAGGTAGGTGATGTGAATTCGACGCAATCTGCGCTTGACGGTAGCTAAGGGCCGTCCCATAACTGCTGGTCGCAGGTGAGATGATCTTGCTGTGTGGCTGGTGTCACCACGGCGTCGGGGCCGTCATGGATAGCCCGTTCACCGCGCTGAGCCCACGCCTGTTCGGGACGCGGGTGACGGTTCGGCGGCGTGAGGGTGCGGACGCGGTTCGCAGGGGTCGGCCGTGGAGCCTGTCGTTGGAGGACCGGGCACTGCTAGGACTTGTCCGGGCGATCATGTGCGGAGCCAGATGACGAGGGTTGCTGCGGTTGCGGTGCCGAGGTAGACGTAGCCTCGTTTGTCGTATCGCGTGGCGACGGCTCGGGATTGTTTGAGCTTGTTGTCCTTCAGCCCGCGCCTGGCAGCAGCCCGCTTCCCCCCGCGCCAACGATCGGCGGCAGGCCGTAACGGGCCCGAACCGCGTCGACCTCGTTCGGGGCGTTCGCGCGTGCCGCGCAGGACCAGGCCCGCAGCTCGTTCGACGGTGTTGCGTTTCTTGTAACGCTCCGCGTCGAAGGCGGGTGGCCGTCCGCCGCGTGAGCCTTTGCGCAGGCGGGCGGCCTGGCTGTCGGTCTTCTCCGGGATCGTGTGCCGGATACCCCGACGCCGCAGGTACCGGCGGCAGGGGCCGTTGCTGTATGCCTTGTCCGCGGCAAGGCTGTCGGGCTTGCCGCGCGGCCTGCCCACGGTCGTGCGCGGGACTCGGATCTTCTCCAGCACCGCTTCGAACTGGGTGCAGTCCGCCCGCTGTCCGCCGGTCAGAACCAGGGACAGGGGGCGGCAGCGTCCGTCGGCGCTCAGGTGGAGTTTGCTGGTGAAGCCGCCCCGCGAGCGGCCCAGGCCCTCACCTCCCGCACCACCTCCACCAGCCGGCCGTGCAGGCTCTGCCAGGGCGTTTCGTCCTGGCGTTCTGCCTGTTCGCCCCCCTTTGAGGGGGCGGGCGGCGGATCGGTGCGGGCACCGGCCGCATGCTGATGCGCACGCACGATGGTGGAGTCGACCGCAATGTCCCAGTCGATGTCACCAGCCGCGTCGGCCGCGGCCTGAACCTGCCGCAACAGGCGTTCCCATGTCCCGTCCGCCGACCACTGCCGATGACGTTCGTAGACGGTCTTCCACGGCCCGAACCTCTCCGGAAGATCACGCCAGTGCACGCCGGTTCGCACTCGGTGCAAGATCCCGTCGATCACCTGCCGGTGATCCCGCCACCGGCCACACCGGTTGTTGCTGACCGGCAGAAACGGCCGCAGCCGCTCCCACTCCGCATCCGTCAAGTCACCCCGCCCCATGCCCAGGACAACGAGCCAGAAGTCAGACAGTCACATGATCGGGCGGACAAGCTCTAGTTGCGGCCTATTGGCGCACGAACCTGACCGTGCGCCAACTGGCACCGCTGTTGGGGATCTCCAAGTCGGCTGCGGACCGCATCATCGATCACCTCGGGCCAATGTTCGCCCTCCAGCCCCGCAAGCGATTGGCGAAGAACACCGTGCTGATCGTGGACGGCACCCCGGTGCCCACCCGCGACCACAGCCTTGCCGAGCAGTCGAAGAGCTACCGGTACTCCACCAACCACCAGGTCGTCATCGACGCCGACACCCGCCTCGTCGTCGTGGTCGCCTGCCCGGCAACCGCAACTACTGCAAGGCGTGGGAGGAATCCGGCGCCAAGGCCGCCGTCAGTGCGACCATGACAATCGCCGTCGGCGGCTATCCGGGCAGCCGGCTCGTCATGCCGCACCGCCGCCGCGCAGGCGAGGAACTGCCCGACTGGAAGCAACCGCACAACACGTCCCACAAAATAGGTCCGCGCCGGCGTCGAGCACGTGTTCGCCCGCATGAAGAACCGGACAATCCTCCGCGACTGCCGTCTCAAACGCGACGGCGTCCACCACGCCAGGCTCGGCATCGACCGGATGCACAACCTCGCCCTCGCCGGATAACCCGCCGGGCCGGATAACGGCCCACCATGCCCGCAGCGACTCAGAGAGCATTTACGGGACGTGTCAGGTGTTGCGGTTGGAGTCGGGGCCGGCGTTGGCCCGGTAGGTGGCGGGCGGGTTTTCTCGTCGGTGGGTCTGGTGGATCGGTTGCTTCCAGCGTTTGTGATCGGCGGGGGCGTGTTCGACGGTGATGCGCTTCGAGGGGTGCTGGTGTCGCGGTTGTGGGCGGGCGTCGGGGACCTCGGGCGGACTGATCTTGTTTGCCTTCCGGGGCGGGGTCACCGCTTGGCCCGGATGATTGTGACGGAGTCCGGGGCGGCGGTCGTCCAAGAGGACTTCCGCGTCGCGAAAGTGGTGGAGGCAGGGAGGGATGCTTTCGTTGCGTGCGGCGGTAGTGTCAGGCGTTCGCCCTGGTCGCAGGGCATCGGTCCAGGGCGTGCGGCCCTGATGGCCGGCGACGGCGGTGGCCTTCATCGTGTTCTGTTTCTTCTTGCCTGAGACGAACGCCCGCCTGCCGCCGCCGGGGGCCGGCGAACCTGGACTTCGGTGGCGTCCAACCGGAGTTGGACGCCTTCGGCCTGGGCGTAGGCGAACACATCCGCCAGGGTCCGCAGCCGCAGCCGCAGCCGCAGCCGCAGCCGCAGCCGCAGCCGCAGCCGCAGCCGCAGCCGCAGCCGCAGCCGCAGCCGCAGCCGCAGGCCGGGCCGGTCTGGGACCGCGCATCCCCGCTCGGCGAGCCAGCCTCGTATCTCGCCGATCGCACGGGTGATGGTGGAGCGGTCGACGCCGAACAGCAGCCCCAACGCCGCCTGCGGCACGTCGTGACGCCAGTGAATCAGCCTGGCCACGAGCCGGTCGACGAACACCAGCCGATGCCGGACACCCGCTCCTGCCTCGCGCTACCTGGCCCCGCCGCGAGCCTCATAACGACGCCCCTCGACCACGGCCTGCCACGGGCCAGGCAACTCCTCAACCACCGAGGCGAGATGCCCCCGAGAGACCCCCACGAACGCCTGATGCGCGAGAACCGTCCGACTGACCACGACCACCACATCCGGATCACGCCACCCACCAGCGAGAACACCACACGCGCAATCACCCACCAACTCGAAAGACCGTGTCCAGCATGGTGAGGTTGAGAAAGCGCTTGTAGCAGCAGAGGGCGGCTGCCACCCCGAGGAAGGCCAGGTGGTTGTCGGGGTGGCGTTCGTGGCGGTGGTTGAGGCGGCGGTAGCCGGTCAGCCACGACATGGTGCCCGTTCGATGACCCACCTTCGGCGTCCGGGTCGTTCGCCGGACTTGATGCCCTGGCAATTCCGATGCAGATGTGTTTGCCCCATGACCATTTCCGCAGGTGGGGCATGTCGCAGGATTTGTCCGCGTGCAGGCGCTGAGGTTAGACGTAGCGGCCTCGGTGGGGGTCGCGTCTCGTTTGGTAACCGGCGACCATGGGCTTCACCGCGAGGCTGTCGTGGACGTTCGCGGCGGAGACACCGACGACCAGGGGCAGTCCGTTCGCGTCCGACGGGATGTGTGCGTCTTGGAGCCCGGCTTGCCCCGGTCCGCGGAGCTCGGACCTGCCTGTTCGCCCCCTTTTTTTGCCCGTAGGTGCGCGGAGTCCAGCACGACACGCCAGACATCGATGAGGCCGGCGTCGTCGAGGCGGTGGAGCACCGCCTCGTGAGGTCGGCCCCAGACGCCGACTCTCGACCAGATCATGAAGCGGCGATGCGCCGTCGACTTCGACACCTCGAAGCACGGCGGTAAGGCCCGTCAGAAACAGCCGCTGACCAGCACGTAGACGACCGCCGCGAACAGCGTCCCATCAGGCGTGTCCTTCGTTCCACCACCCTGCGGGCACATCCTCGACGACGGGATGAAGGGCTTCGCCATCGCCCACAACCCACCCGGGGCAATCCAACTCCGATGTTGAACTGAGATACCCAACATCACCACATAGGACACGGTCCAACTGCCCGACCTGGCTGGCCAGCGGAGTCCCCCGTCCCTTCGACAGCACGTCCACACCCGGAGCGGTGGAATCCGGCGCCACCCCGAGGCAACACTAAGGGCTGTCCCGTAACCCCGGGCACCGCCTGCCGATGTCCGGTTCGACCTACTTGGTTAGGGTCCGGTTTAGGCCGCGATTTGGGGCGCAACGGGACAATCAGATCCGCTTGTGGTGACCTACCGACCTCTGCCCTGAGTTACGGGAGCACGCT
Organism: Streptomyces sp. NBC_01497; assembly: GCF_036250695.1. Classification (NCBI taxonomy): domain Bacteria; kingdom Bacillati; phylum Actinomycetota; class Actinomycetes; order Kitasatosporales; family Streptomycetaceae; genus Streptomyces; species Streptomyces sp. NBC_01497. The sequence continues at coordinate 379,822 of NZ_CP109428.1, forward strand.
TAGCCTCGTGACCTTTGGAGCAGGGCACCAGGCGGCTGTTCCCGCGTGAAGACGGGCAGCCTGACGGTTCTGCCGACTGCGGTCCTCCAAGAAGAGCTCGGCGGTTGAACCCAACTAACTTGCGCTGCGTCGGTGTATGCATAGGCTCACTGGGAAGCACTTGGAGGAGACGTGAAGGTTCGGTACCTTGTGGCGGCCGCTCTTATGTCAGCCACAGCAGTTACTGGGTTCGCGATGTCGGCTTCTGCAGCTGCAGTTTGTCCGATAGGTAAGGTTTGCTTTTATCAAGATTCCCAGGAGCGGGGATCGATGTCGGTGCAGGATCGTTTGACATCCGGTCCGTACTACTCCATTCACGACTTTCGCAACAGTCACTATCACAATAACGCAAGCCTCAACGATTCGATCAGTTCCGTCGTAAACAGCTCCTCCCGCTGCTTGAATCTCTTTGCTGATCCTGATTTCCGTTCTAGCCGCAGCTACAGGATCATCATGGCGCCCGGTAGCAGGATGGATATGGACGACACCATGAAGGGCGTAAGCGATAATGACGCCATGTCATCAGCCTATACGTACAATGTAGACAGCGATGGAAAGTGCGACCAAAAGGTAGGATCCCAGACGTTCTTCCCATTCGTATTGTAGGATTATAAACTAATTTCTTCCATCTATTGCTCTCGATCGATCAACCGGCGGTTAAACCTGCGGTCCTTCGGGTCGGTGACGACTAGTGCGTGCATCCACTCTCGATGAAACACCTGTGAAGTCAATGGCGGCCCTGATGACGTAGTCCTATTGACGCAGGGAAATCCGAGGACTTTAGAATCACAGTATTATTTGGCCGCTGTCATCCTCGGCCGGGGAAAGCGCCAAGAGGGTAGGGCGGATCTCGGCGTCAGCGGGAAGCTCGGCAAGGTAAACCAGCCATTGATCCTGCCGGAAAGGCTACCGATCCCACTGTTGAGAAATGCACTTTGCGAGGCTGCCTGCAGCTGACTAACCCCTATAGGTAGGAGAGGCGAATGGATCAGGATGATCGGCCGTACGGGTATTCCCACACTCGAAAGGAGGTCTTTGCATCCTCGTCTGAAGATCCGGTTGGTGGGCAGTCTTGGAGGAAGCCCGTTAAATACGACGAAGGTCCTCCTAATCAATATTCTGAACTCTATTCTGCGTGGCGTCCGGGGGACGCCACTCAATTCGACGCAAGCAGGGAACTTGAGGAGCACGCCAACGCAGCCTTTGCTGAGCCAGTTCCAAGAGGCCCGGCAGTTGACTCGACTCCGGCGTCTCGGGCCTTCCGGTCGGCGGCCAGGATTGCAAACAGTGCAGGAGACAGCCTCGAACGGGGGACTTTCTGGAGAGACCTCGGGCGTAAGGCGAGAGAAAGTGCAGAGAACGCCGGGAAGGTCAGCAGGCCTATCCTTTTGGGAATAGGTAGGCTAACGCAGGCCCTGTCTAAGCGCGCAAAAGCGACTTCTCGAAAGGTAGACGGAGCCTGGCGAAACGCCGCAGTTGGCACCCTTAAAAGGGTAGCGAATTTGGCGAATGAACGGGCTGAGAAAATTTCCAAGTCTAGTCATGATAAAGAGCAAAAACGGCTGGTGGCGAGCTACCCGCAGCCTTCCGCCCCAAAAAACCATGAGACTGCACAGAATGCGCCTTGGAGGTCAAGGGGATCGCAAAATTCTCCCGTCGAGCGTTCCTTTGAGTGGTCGCCATTCCCGGGGGTCGATGAGGGAAAACCTCTACCAGCAGTCCCCGACCCCGCCCGCAGAGCTTCCCTTGAAGGAGGCCCCAGCAGCGGTCAGGATGTTGACGCAGTCCGCGCTGCAGTGGAAAGAACGAGGCCGGGGTCCAGTGATATCAGAGACGTCACTCAATCGGCGAACCTCAAAGAACAGCTAAAGGCGGTCCGATTCGCCGGCCCCGTGAATAATTTGGGTGGAATTCCGCGCGAGGATGCGACTACGAAGTCCTCTGTGCGTCCGGCCGGCCCCGTATCGGGGCCAAGCCAGAATAAGTCAGGCCTCAGGCGCTGAGCGTCTTCGAATCTCAAGCACAGTCACAGGGTGCAGGAGGGGGCGCGGAAAGTGCTCGTGATCCGCGCAGAAGGGCAAGGAGTCCGCGAGGGGGTTTGTCAGGATCCTGAGGCTGCCGGCGGCCCGCTCGAGTAGATGTGAATCCTTGCGTAGGATCGGCTAAACGATTGTTGCATCATCGATCAGGCACGGCACCGGACGCAGAAGCGAACAGCGGCTACTCCTTCGGTACGGTTGTAGTTTCGCTGTCCTTGTGATCGTTTCCTGGTTCCCGCGTGGCATTGGTACGCAACGGGCACCGCTGCTACCGCCACGTTTCACGCACGGGTTCGTCAATACAAACCGACCACGCATCAAAGATCGCTACAAGGGGTCTCGATAAGGCTCAGTGCTGCTGGAAGTGCTTCATAGTGGGCCTGGACGTCGGCAAGGGCGATCATCACGCCACCGCCGTGAACCGAGCGGGGGCGACCGATGGACAGCTTGAACGTCGGCGACCGGTGCGGTGCCAGGACAACGCCCGCCAGATACGCGAGACCGTCCACTGCGACATGCCCGTGCCTGTGGCCGCGGCCATCGACCAGGTCGACCAGCGGGTCGCGTTCGTCGGTGACTCCTCCAGCGTCTTGACGATGACCCAGTCGACGTCGGCATCGGTGTTTTCCAGCGGGACACTTGACCGCGGGTCATCACACAGGCCGTCCACCCCCGCTCGATGAAGCGCCGCCACGCGCGGATCGCGTCAGGGGAAATCCGCAACCAGCGGGACGCCTCCATGATCGAGTGGCTGTCGGCACACTCGAGTACGGTCTCCGACCGCTGGGCCCGTTGTGCGGCAACGTAACCAGCCCCCAACGCCGCCCGCTAGACATCAGTGACCGACAACGGCAGGATCTTCGGACCCGGACGACTTATACCCAATGACGAATCTCAGACTCAGGTAGCTAGAAGGCCCGAGACTGTGACCCCTGTGGCGAGCCCAGAGGGCGGGTGACCGCTAAGGCCGGCGCCATCGCTAGATGGGCAAAGACAACTTCCCGGGGCGACTCTCAAACGTGTTTGGGTCGCCTTCAGCGGCTGGGCGGTAGACGCGAAACCAAGACCATCCCCGGCACGGTCAAGGTGGTGTGCGAGGCGCTGAGGAGGAGCTCGGCTGGGAGGTGAATGCGACTACCCTTAACACACCCTAACGAAGAGGGAAGTTGGTGGGTACCGCACCAGCCACCGTAGTTCGCATCAGTCCCGCTGGACGCGCTATGCTGACGACCGATCAGGATAGCTACGATGCGTTCCAATCTTGGTGAGGGTGATGTGCCTGCCATTGAACGGTTCCATCTGCTGAAGGAAGCTGGGTAGCTCTTTCGGGTACACGGTCGCTAGTAAGGCGCGCACGTCTGCAGGGTGAGAAGCCACCTTGGGCGGGCGCCTTTTTCTGGGCGTTGACAACTCCGGCCTGGAAGTCTTGCGCGCCCTCTAGAACGTGCGCGGGGCATTGGAGGGGAGGATCGATATGCGACGCAGCGCCCTGAAGTTCGGGACGCAGATGCCGCACCACTTGGCGTATCTGGTGGACGATGTCGCTGACGCGGCACAACGCTGGTACATCGCTCTGGGGGTTGGGCCATTCCTGACGCTCCCCCACATGACATTTGAAGAGCTGACTGTGGACGGCTGCAGCGTCAGGGTGCGTCAAGAGAGCGCCTATGCAGCCCACGGTCCGATGTTTGTAGAGCTGCAGTCCATCAGCGCGCTGGATCCGCCGGAGGCCCTGCCCCGCTACCAGTCGCTCGGGGGACAGGGGCCACATCATATGTGTTACGTAGTCGACGACATGGTCGCCGAGTCGGATCGTCTGCACAAGGCGGGTGCGCCCTGCGTGATCCGCGGACGTGGCCCAGGGATAGACATGGCCATCCACGACGGTCGCGGGACTGTAGGGTTTGGGATTCAAGTGCAGCAGGACAACGTGCTGTACACGTCCTTCTTCGGCAGGGTGCGCGCCGCAGCTTACGACTGGGATGGCCGCCATCTACTGAGGCGGTTCACCTTCTGACGCGTGTTCCCCTCGGATTCGGCCGCATGGACACTCTGGGACCCCAGCAGACGGTGGGGCTACCAAAGTGACGACAGTGGACGGCGCGTGGCGCGGCTTGATCAGGTACGCCTGCGGCTGCGCGGTACCACGTGGCCACAACGGCATCGTGGTTTTGGCACATTACTTCATCCGAAAGGGGGGTCCGGTGATGAATCACGGGGCACGCTTCTCGGTCCTCGGCCCGGTCCGGGCGTGGGGTGATGGGCGAGAGCTGGATCTGGGGCCGCCACAGTGCAGGGCAGTCCTATCCTCGCTGCTCATGCGTGCGGGCCGGCGGGTCAGCTTGCAGCAAATCATCGATGACGTTTGGTCATCTCACAGACCCGACAGTGCATCAGGAAGTGTGCGAAATCACGTGCACCGAATTCGTCGAGTACTCGCGACTGCTGAGGGCCCGCACCTCTACTCGGCCGATGGCGGCTACATGTTGGACGGCATCGCTGCGGCTTCGTTGGATGCCCTACGCTTCCGATCCCTGGTCGATGAAGGACACGGTCACCGCGAAGCAGGCCGAGTGGAATTGGCCATGGCCGCACTGAGTCAAGCACTGGGCCTCTGGCAGGGTGCTCCATTCAAGGACGTACCGGGCCCATACGCGGGGAAACAGGGGAGGCTCCTTGAGGAAGTCCGCCTCAATGCTGTAGTGGAGCGGCTTGGCTTGCTGGTCGCAGTCGGCGACTACTCAGGGGCACTACCGGACCTGACGAGACTTCTTTCCTTGCATCCGATGCACGAGTACCTGGCTGAGCTATTGATCCGAGCGCTGCACGCGACGGGTCAAACCGACGAAGCAGTCCGTATCTATTCCCGCGTCAGGGCCCAGCTGAGGGACCGCCTGGGCGTGGACCCCTCGCCCCCGCTCCGCGAGGCAGCCCAAGAAGCCAAACTCATGAGGCCCGGGCCCTTGCCTGCCCGCGTACCCAGTCGTCCGAGGCGGGCGAGGACCGACCTGACGTCGCTACCCGCCTTGCCTTGTCACTTCGTGGGCCGTGAAGCGGAGCTCGCGGAAGGTGCTGCATTTAGTGCTGCGTCCTCAACGGGGCCCTCTCTTCTTCTCCTGACAGGCACCGGCGGCGTCGGCAAGACGGTCTTGGCGAGCCGGCTCGCGAGAGACGTGGCAGACGAATACCCCGACGGTCAGTTGTTTATCGACCTTGAAGGTGCAGAAGATTCGAAGGATCCGCTCGCGCCGCGCGAAGCCCTGGCCCGTTTGTTGGTGGCGCTTGGTGTGGCTGCTGATTCCGTGCCGCCTGATACGAGTGCATGCGCCGCACTGTATCGAAGCATGCTGGCCGGCAGGCGGATGTTGGTGGTGCTGGATAATGCTCGGGACAGCGCGCATGTAAGCGACCTCATCGCCGGATCAGATGGCTTCACCATTGTGACGAGTCGCGACGGATTATCCGCTCTCGTGATCCGGTACCAGGCTCACGTCGTTACGCTTGGTCCCCGAGTGCACTGAGTATGAAAGGCCAGGGGCAGTGTTGGTAGTGCCACGAACTGACATCGCTACCCCGGTTCGTCACGGCCGACGCGGGCTGCAGGCGCGTTCACCCGTACCGTATCCGGTTGAGGCTTACTGGGGCAGGCCTCCGGGTGGACCGTGGCAAGGTTATCGACCCGGGTGACGGACGAGAGGCTGCCTCATGATGCCTGACGCGTACTGTCTGCCGCATCGAAGGTCGAGGCAGTTGTGGCCCGTAACCTCTGAAGTCGTATGGGCCACCCTCGGGGTTTGACGGCGATGACGGCGCGAGTTGCTGGCCATCTGTCTGCAATGAGCTGAGGAACCGCCGTCCAAGACTCGCTGATGCCTGGTAAGCGCGGGCTGAAAAAGACTTCCTGGCGTGTCGAGGTGGTCATATGCCGCCTTACCCTGCGGGACGACATCTTTTATCGGATCTGCCAGTAGGTGGGGTGAAAAGCCGCAGGCGCGAGGTGCCCTCCGGCATCCGAGGCGGAGTCCACCGCCTCAACCCGGAAGACACCTTCGCCTTTCCCCTAGAGTTCTGAGTGGTGCCACTAAACCGAGGTACTGCGGCCCACCTACGTCAGGATACCCGCCGCGCCGCAAGCAAATGACCGTTGTAGGCCAGATCGACGACGTCGACATTTCGGCCTGGTCGCGGAGCCTGGACGACCTTGCCATTTCCGACGTACATGGCAACGTGCTCTGGACGCGATGCCGACCCCACGTAGAACAGTAGATCCCCGGGCATCAGTTGATTAAGGGGAACCGCGGAACCCTCGTTAACCTGTGCGTAGGTAGTCCGCCCCAAGGAGATCCCGGCACTTCGGTAGGCCTGTTGAACCAGCGACGAGCAGTCGCAGCGCCCCATTGGTGCCCCCCCATGCGGGCGTGTGCACGTCCCGCCCCACTGATAGGGGGTACCCACCTGCGCCAGTGCCCAAGTGACCGCCTGGTGCGCGGTCTTCCGCACAGGTTGAGCGGGGTGCGCGGTCTTCCGCACAGGTTGAGCGGGGTGCGCGGTCTTCCGCACAGGTTGAGCCGGATGCGCGGTCTTCCGCACAGGTTGAGCCGGATGCGCGGTCTTCCGCACAGGTTGAGCGGGGTGCTTGGCCTGTGCAGGGGCCTGAGGGGTGGTTGAGGGCTGAGGGCGCCTGAGGGCCGCGCTTTCGCGTGTACCTCCTTGCTTCGTGGAGGCTTTCTTTGAGGGCGGGGTGCTGCTGCGGGATCGACTCTTGTGCGTGGGCTCGGCCACCGCCTTGCCTGCTCGCGCGGTGGCGTCAGAGGCAGTCCTGCTTGGACTAGTGGGAGGCGGTTTCGCGGTGCCCGTGCGTGAGCGAAGAGTGTCGGAGATATACGGTGTCTCGCCTGAGGATTCGGTCATTGGTGCGGTATTCGCGAACTCCGTGCCCAGGAGGTTCGGGCTGGGCAGGCTTTGAGTCCCTGTGGTCGAGGAGCTGATTTTTTGCGCGCCCAGGTGGGGTGGAGAGGCGTCGGACACTTGAGCGGTAGCCGTAAAGTAAACGGCACTGGCGAGGCAGACGCCCAGGGTCGCACCGACCACCTTGGTCCTGTGCCCGCCTCGCAGCTCCGTGATGCTGTAGTCAGCCGTATCCCAGTGTGGCCAATCAGGCAACGGATAGTAGTTGTTAGAGTCTTCGGCGCTGGTGAACCATGTGGCGGATTCGTATGTGTCCGACAAGTGCCCGTCCTCTCTTCCGACCTGGTGATGGATCGTTTCGAACGCTCATAGCCTGCCCTGAGGTTGATCTTCACTGAGCGCTACTGTGCCGTTTCGCAAGTATGTGAGGGTCCTCTTAGGGACAACGCCTCGAGCGGATGCGTGGTTCAACGAGATGAGGTCGCTACTGAACTTGATTGCGCGGTGTTGGCGTGATCGTGGTCGCGTCGGCAGGGTCAGGCCGATGCCGGTGGGGGAGCCGTTGATCAGGTGCGACCGATACTGAACTATCCGGAGGCTGTGTTTCAAGGCCGTGGCTCGTTGGCCAAGGTACGCGGCGGCGCAGCTGCCAAGGGTGCGTTTAACCAGCGACCAGGCGTTCTCCCGCGGGTTAACGGTCGGGTGCGCAGGCGGGGAAGTGGACGACACTCAGCGCCCCGTTGTCCCAGGGGATGGAGAGCCTCCATCTGCGTCGTCAGATGGGTCCCCAGGTTGTCTCAGACCGGGACTACCGGGCCCCCGAACTGCTTGTGTGCCCGCACGATCAGGCCGCGGTAGTCCTGCCAGGCGAAGTCCTTGGACTCGCCCTTGCTTCCTCGACGGACGCGGAAGTTGTAGATCAACCGTGAACCTCCTCCATACTTGAAGTCCGTATACCGGCTACGCAGACGCGTCCGGAACCCCGACTCCACACCCTAACCACTGGTGTCCGACCGGCCACGCCCCAGGTCCTGGCCCATGGCGGCCTCGGCGACTGATGAGCCTCGTCCTAAGCGTTGTACCGTAACTTAGACCGTGTCCTACATGGACAGTTGGTCGTTGAGGCGGGCATGGGGGAGTGGACGGTGGGGATGGATTGTTCCGGACGGACTGTGGGAGATCGCTAGGCCGCTCTTGCCGCCGGTGCGTGTACGGCCGCAGGGCGGTGGGGTGGCGAACATCGATGACGAGGCGGTCTTCGCAGCGATCATCTACGTACTGGTCAGCGGGTGTGCATGGCGTGCGTTGCCGCCGTGCTTCGAGGCCTCAAAGTCAACGGTGCACCGCCGGTTCGTCATCTGGTCGCGCGCAGGTGTCTGGGGCCGGCTGCATCAGAAGATCCTCCAACCCCTGGACAGGCAGGAGTTGGTCGACCTTTCCCGGGCGGTCCTGGACTCGGCTCATGTTCGCGCGAAAAATGGGGGCGCACTTGCAGGTCCGAGTCCCGTGGACCGGGGTAAGCCCGGTTCCACAATGCATATCCTGTCGGATGCGAACGGAGTTCCCTTACGCGTCGGACTCTCCGCGGCCAACACCCACGACAGCCCTGGGCTGAAGCCGATGCTGTCCCATTTCCACATGGGACACGAATCCCACGCAGCCCGGTCCAAGCCTCAGCGTCTCCATGCCGACAAGGCCTACGACGTCCCCCACCTGCGGAGATGGTTGTGGGGCAAGCACATCGGGGTCCGCATCGCCCGCAAAGGCATCGAGTCCAGCGAACGACTCGGACGCCGACGCTGGGTCATCGAACGCACCATGTCCTGGCTCACCGGCTACCGCCGACTCAACCACCGCTACGAACGCCACCCCGGCAACCACCTGGCCTTCCTCGGGCTGGCAGCCGCCCTCTGCTACTACAAACGCTTCCGAAACTTGACCACGTAGGACACGGTCTAAGCGAGAGTGGGCCTGATCCTGGAGATGGGGACGGGCCAGCTCGAAAATCGATCCGGCCCGTCCCTCCAGTGTGTGACTACCGGGTACGCGTGATCGACTTGTGCTCGACGTAGCCGGTCAGGCCGACCTTGCCGTACTCGCGGCCGATGCCGCTCGCCTTGTATCCGCCGAAGGGACCGTCAAAGCTGATCGGCGATCCGTTAAGCGTGACTGTGCCAGTACGCAGTCGGCGGGCGATGGACAGGGCGCGATTGGGGTCAGTGGTCCAGATTCCGCCGGACAGGCCGTACGCGGAGTCATTGGCAATACGAACGGCATCGTCATCGTCGTCATAGGCGATCACGACCAGAACCGGGCCGAAGATCTCCTCCTGCGCGATTCGCATGCTGTTTTCGACGTCGGCGAAGACGGTCGGTGTGACGTAGTTGCCCTTCTCCAGGCCCTCAGGGATCTGCGGGCCACCCGTCACTAGACGCGCGCCGTCCTCGATTCCGATGTTGATGTAGTCGATGACTCGCTGCTGCTGGTCACGGCGGATCATCGGGCCGATGAAGGTATCGGGTGCGGCGGGATCGCCGACCTTCAGCGACTCGACCATGTCCTTGACGGCCGCCACGACCTCTTCGTAGCGGCTGCGAGGGGCCAGGATGCGGGTCTGCAGGAGGCATGCCTCGCCGTTGTTGCCCAGTGAGCCGAATCGCAGACCTTGCATGACGGCGGTCAGGTCCGCGTCGTCCAGGATCAGCGCAGCGGACTTGCCGCCCAGTTCCAGGCCTACGCGCTTGAGCTGCTCACCTGCGATGGATGCGATTCGCCGGCCGGCTCGCGTCGAGCCGGTGAAGGAGATCTTGTCCACTCCGGCGTGCGAGACGAGGTACTCACTGGTCTCACGGTCCGCCGGAAGGACACTGAGCACGCCCTGGGGCAGGCCAGCTTCGTGCCAGAGGTCCGCCAGCAAGGCCATGCTCAGAGAGTTCTCCGGGGAGACCTTCAGCACGACCGTGTTGCCGGCCAGGAGAGCCGGGATCAGCTTGGCAGTGGCCGCGGAGAAGGGCGAGTTCCAGGGGATCACCGCGGCAACCACGCCGATCGCCTCACGGCGCACGATGGTATCGAAGGCCACCGACGGGTCGGAGGGTGCCACGACCTCTTCCCAGCCGAACTCTTCAGCCGCCTTGAGGTAGGCGTTGACCTGGCGGGTCAGGAAGGGCTGACCGACCTTGGTGAACCAGCCGGCCGAACCGTTTTCCGCGGAGATGGCCGCAGCGACTTCGTCTGCGCGGGCGGTACGCAGGGCGTCGTAGCGACGGACGACCTCCTGGCGCTCCTCCGGCGTGGTGTGGGGCCACGGGCCGTGGTCGAAGGCGGCGCGGGCCGCTGCGACAGCCTTGTCCACGTCGGCCGGTGCGGCCTGCGCCACGCGGCCGAGGACCGACTGGTCGTGGGGGGAGAGGATGTCGAGGGTCAGATCCGGGTCACTGGGAGCGATCCAGGAACCACCGATGTACAGGTTGTTACGCACAGTCATGTCTGTCGTTCCTTCACGTGCATGAGGGGGTCAGGGAAGAGATGGGGAGATCAGGGCGTACGCGCGCTGACGCGTCCTGATCGGGGCTGCAGGGGGCGACGAGCTGCCGAGGCAAGCCGGGGTCGGCTGACGTCGGTGCAGGCGCTCGGGCCTGAGATCACGGCGCGCCGAAGGTCGCAGTAGTGGTGCTGCCAGCCGTTCTGCGGGAGCGAATGCTGCTGGGCGGGCCGTCTGGGGCGGTCCAGCTGCGGTCAGTTCCTCGTGGGCGGGCGGACCATCTGGGCGACTGCCGTGTCGGCGAAGTCTCCGAGTCCGTCGCGGTCGGTGGAGGCGCTGACCTGGCGCCAGGCGGCGTCCTCGGCGGCGCGCGCCTCGGCAATCTGCGGGGCGAGCCAGGCAGCGTCGGAGCCCAGGAGCAGCCGCGTCGGGGGGGCCTGCTCCTCGGTGAGGCGCAGGATCACGGCGGCCATCTTGGCCGGGTCACCACGCTGCACGTCAGGGTTGTTGCTGTAGGTGCGGGCGAAGACGCCGACCGTTTCCTCGTACTCGTCGTGGATGTCCGGCACGGGCATGGGGGCTGCTGCCCAGGGGGTTCGGATGCCGCCCGGTTCCACGAGCGTGACGCGGATCCCGATGGGGGCGACCTCACGCGCGAGGATCTCGGTGAACCCGCCCAGGGCCCACTTCGAGGACTGGTAGGCGCCTAGACCGGGCTGGTTGCGGCGGCCGCCGACGGTGGAGAGGTTGATGATGCTGCCCGAACGACGCGGGCGCATCACCGGAAGTACGGCGCGCGCCGTGTTGACCGCGCCGAAGAAATTGACGTTCACATCGCGGTGGAACTCATCCTCGGACATGTCCTCGATGGAGCCGACGCTCCGGGCGCCGGCGCTGTTCACGAGGACGTCGATGGCTCCGAACTCGGCAACGGCGTGGGCGACGGCGTCACGGGCGGAGGCCGGATCGGTCACGTCCATGGCGCGTACGCGCAGTCGCTCTCGGTGCTCGTCGGGGACGGGCACGGTGTCGGGTGCCAGGTCTGTTGCCATCACGTTGTGGCCGGCGGCGAGCGCCGCCTCGACGACGCGGCTGCCCAGGCCCCCGGCGGCACCGGCTATCAGAAAGGTCTTGCTCACTGCTTCTCACCTCTGCAGGAATCGGTGGTCTGCTCGACGGGGCGGACCGTCACGGGGGGCGCGGGCTGCGGGCACGGCGCGGGTTCGGGGGTACTTCGACCGGCCCGCGCCGTGCCCGCGGGGTCCGTCAGGCGGAGGGGTAGTCCGTGGAGCGGCTCACCTCGGCCCACTTGTTGGCCTCGGCGAGGCGGCCTTCCTCGGAGGTGATGGCGATTCCCAAGGCGTCGCTGCCGAGCAGCAGGCGGCGCGGGGGCTCCTCGGAGTCCACGGCGCCGATGATCGCGCGGGCCATGCGGTCGGGGTCACCGGGCTCGTTGCCGGCGTACTCCGCGAATCGGGTCAGCCACAGACCGACGGTCTCCTCGTAGTCGGGGGTGATGGGGCCCAACGGCTTCGCCGCACCCGCGGCCCAGCCGGTGCGGATGCCGCCCGGCTCGACGATGGTGACCTTGACGCCGAACGGTGCGACCTCGTTCGCCAGGGCCTCGGAGAAGCCCTCGACGGCGAATTTGGCGGTCTGGTAGGCGCTCAGTCCCGGTGTTCCGCCCACGCGGCCGCCGATGGATGAGATCTGCACGATGTGTCCGGACCGCTGGCGGCGCACGACCGGCAGGACAGCCCTGGTTACGTTGACCATGCCGTACAGGTTGGCGTCGATCTGTGCGCGGAACTCGTCCTCGGGGAAGTCCTCGATCGAGCCGCTTGTTGCGTAGCCGGCATTGTTCACTACGACGTCGACCGAGCCGAACCGCCCTACCGCGGCGGCCACGACGTCCCGGGACTGGGACGCGGAGGTGACGTCCAGCGCCACCGTCTGAAGCTGTTCGGCGTGCTCGGCCTTCAGAGAAGCCAGCGCCTCAGGCTTGCGGGAGGTCACCACGACGTTGTCGCCGGCCTCCAGTGCCGCGAGCACGAGAGCCCTGCCCAGGCCCTGCGAGCCCCCAGTGATCAGCCAAGTCCGTGCCATTGCGTGTTCCTCGTTTCGTCTCGTTCAGCACCCAGCCTGGGGCAGCAACTCAACTGTAGACGAAGTAGACGCAAATGCAACACCCGTGATGCAGAAAAGGTGAGCGTTGCATCTCGTTATGGGATGATATCGACTTAAGTGAATCGAAGGGATAGGCTCGCCAAACCATGAGAGCTGACGCCGCACGTAACCTGACTGCGGTCCTCCATGCCGGAGCTCGGCTCCTGGCCGAGGACCCGGGCACCTCCATGTCGGCCATCGCCGCCGCCGCCGGAGTCGACCGAACCACCGTCCACCGCCGCTTCGCGAACCGTGAAGCCCTGCTCAGCGCCGTCTTCCAGGCCAAGCTCGATTCCTCCGAGCGCGTCCTGGACGAGGCCCGCCTAGCGGAGGCCCCCCTGCCGGTCGCCCTCCACCGCTACCTGGAGGGGATCATCCCCGTCAGTCGCGAATGGCCTCTCGACACTCGCCGCATGATGCAGAACGATCCCTCGGCCCGTATCCGCCGACAGGAGCAGAGCGCGCGCCTGGACGCCTTCATCCGCCGCGCGCTGGACGAGGGATACCTGCGCGCCGACGTCGACGAGATCTGGGCGCGGAGCCTTCTCGACCAGCTCGTCGACACTGTCGCCCACCGGTTCCCCGACCTGGAACCTCCGCAGGCGGCGGACCTCGTCGCCTCCACACTCCTGAACGGCCTCGGCGCGGCCTGACACCCCCGCCCCCGAGCGGAACGAAGACGCCTCGCCACACCAGGCCAAGGCGCGCTTTGCCGGACCTCCAGGCGTGAACCGCACGCCTGCCGCGTCCTGCCCAGCCCCCGCAATCACAGGCGGGGGCCGCGGCCCACACACCCATGCACACAATCGGAAGGACAATCATGGACCTCGCACTCACAGGCCGCCGGGCTCTTGTGACGGGCTCCAGTTCCGGCCTCGGCGCCGCGATCGCGCGGCTACTGGCAGCCGAAGGTGCCGACGTCGTTGTGCACGGACGGGACGAAGCCCGAGCACACGCGGTGGCACAGGACATCGGCGCGGTCGCGGCAGTGGTCGGTGACCTCGCAACAGAGGACGGAGCCGACGACGTAGCCAATCGCGCCGGCGACATCGACATTCTCGTCAACAATGCCGGAGCCTACGATCACGCCGGCTGGGACTCAGCCGACGCCGCCACCTGGACACGCACCTACGAGGTGAACGTCATCTCGGGCGTACGTATGATCCAGCGACTGGTACCGGGCATGCGGGCCAGGGGATGGGGACGCGTTATCCAGATCGGCGGCGGACTCGCCTCACAGCCCATGGCTGCGCAGCCCCACTACAACGCCACGCTCGCAGCGCGTCACAACCTTGCCGTCTCCCTGGCGCGTGAGCTGAAGGGAACCGGAGTGACCTCGAACATCGTTTCGCCAGGAGCCATCATGGTGGACGCCGTCCGGGACATGCTCACAGAGATGGCCCCCGAACGCGGCTGGGGCGACACGTGGGAAGAGATCGAGCGCAACGCTGCCGACAGCTACGTGCCCAACGACACGCACCGCTTCGGCCGACCCGACGAGGTCGCCGGCGCCGTCGCCTACCTCAGTAGCCCCTATGCCGACTACGTCAGCGGCGCGACCATCCGCGTCGACGGCGGCACCATCCGCTCAGTCATGTGACGTTGAGTCACCTGCGGGGTTACATGTGACCCGGCAGGTGGCGCTTCGCGCCCCCCGGCCACCGCACTCAGCCGGGACGGCGTTTTCGCAGGGGCAGCCGCGCTACCGTTCCCTGGCGTCGGACCGGGCGAGGGTCCATACCTTGGCCCAGGCCCCCGCGGAGACCTTCGCGAATCCTCCCCGGCGTTGCTGCGGGCACGGTCCGGGTTCGCAGCGTCCGCCCTACGCCAAGCCTGTTGCCGCCGTCTCCTGTTGAGCCCAGACTGTCCTGCCCTCGTTGTGGTACCGAATGCCCCAGTTGTCGGCGATACTCTCGACGATGAACAGACCGCGGCCGCCCTCGTTGATTACGCGGGCGTGCTTGAGACGTGGCGCGCTTGCTCCTGCATCACGGACTTCGCATGTCAGGCGCCCGTCCATGATGAGCCGCAGGCGATACGGCGGAACTCCGTAGCGGACGGAGTTGCCGACGAGCTCACTGACGATGAGTTCGGTGGTGAAGACATCCTCCTCACCGATCCTCCATGCGGAGAGCTGTCTGCGTGCGACCTTGCGTGCGGCTGGGACGGCCTCTGCATCTTCGGCCAGCGCAACCGCGAGCACCTTGTCTGCGGGCAGTCCGCGAGCACGCGCCAGCAGCAGCATCTTCTCCGTGTCATTGCGGTCGCGCAGCGCGTAGGAGAGCCTGTCGCTGACTTCGGAGAGCGGCAACGCCGCTCCCTGGCGCAGCAGGGAGCGCAGGACTGGTGTGTTCTCGAGGAGGTTCTCATTGCAGACGGCGAGCAGGCTCTCTGCTGGCATCGGCAATTCGGTGGCAGGGAAGGGCGCGTGATCGCTTCCGGCAAGGACGGGCCCGCCCGGCACGGACACCGTCTTCGAAGCGCCGTCGGGAAGGACCGGATACGGCTCCGAGAGGCCGGCGCGAACAATCGTGCACGTGTGGTCGACCGAGTCGTAGATGGCGATCAGACACGCAGCCGTGAGCGGTTCACGGTTGAGCGCATCCCCAGTCGGCAACGCTGCTCGCTCGACAGCCATCGGCTGGGCGGTATCGCTCAGCCGCGCCATAAGAGGTCATCTCATTTGGTTGGTTCGGTAGCCTCGGCTCATGGGAATCGTGGAGCGTCTCGTGCCTGACGAGTTGTGGGGGTTGTTCGAGCGGGTGGTGCCGCCGGCTCCGGTTCGGCCGCAAGGTGGTGGTCGTCGACGTCATGGGGAACGTGAGGTGTTGGCGGCGATCGTGTTCGTTGCCACGTCGGGGTGTACGTGGGCGCAGTTGCCGCCGTCGTTCGGACCGTCGGGGCCGACAGCTCACCGTCGCTTCAGTGAGTGGTCTAAGGCCCGGGTGTGGGCCAAGCTGCACCGCCTGGTCCTCGACGAACTCGGCGCGCGCGGGGACTTGGACTGGTCGCGGTGCGCGATCGACTCGGTGAACATGCGGGCCATGAAAAAGGGGACCTGACAGGTCCGAATCCTGTGGATCGCGGTAAGTACGGGTCGGAGATCCACTTGGTCACCGAGCGCACCGGTTTACCGCTCTCGATCGGTATCTCCGGAGCGAACATGCACGACAGCCAGGGACTGGAGCCGCTCGTGCGGGGTATCCCGCCCATCCCCTCCCGCCGCGGACCGCGCCGGCGTAAGCCTGGCAAGCTCCACGCCGACAAAGGCTACGACTACCACCACCTGCGGCAATGGCTATCCAGCCGCGGCATCACCCACCGCATCGCCCGCAGAGGCGTCGACTCCTCCGAGCGCCTGGGCCGTCATCGCTGGGTCGTGGAACGGTCGATGTCCTGGCTCGCCGGCTGCCGCCGCCTCCACCCCCGCTACGAACGCAAAGCAGAACACTTCCTCGCCTTCGCCGGCATCGCCGCAACCCTCATCTGCTACCGCCGACTAGCCAAATGAGATGTCCTCTAAGACAGTGTCCTATGTGGGAGCGTCTCGTTGAGCTGAACATGGGGCGAGGTACGTGGAGTTGGATTGTTCCGGATGGTTTGTGGGAGATCGCGGAGCCATTGATCCCGCCGTCGAAGGTGCGGCCGCAGGGCGGCGGGACGCAGGACACGCCTGATGAGACGCTGTTCGCGGCGATCATCTACGTCCTGGTCAGTGGCTGTGCCTGGCGGGCCCTGCCACCCTGTTTCGGCATTTCGAAGTCCACCGCGCATCGCCGGTTCCTGATCTGGTCGAGAGCCGGGGTGTGGGGCCGGCTCCACGAGGCCGTGCTGGATCGGATCGACGAGTGCGGACTGCTCGACCTCACACGCACGGTCCTCGACTCCGCCCACGTACGGGCTAAAAAGGGGGCGAACTCACAGGTCCGAGCCCCGTGGACCGAGGCAAACCGGGCTCCACAATGCACGTCTTGTCGGACGCGAACGGGCTGCCCCTCGTCGTCGGCGTCTCCGCAGGCAACACCCCTGACAGTCAGGGCCTGAAGGCGATGGTCGCCGGTCTCCAAACGAGACACGACCCCGAAAACGGCTGGCACTACAAACCCCGCAAGCTCCACGCCGACAAGGCGTACGACCAGCGCGACCTGCGACGATGGCTCCGCGGCAAACGCATCGGCGTCCGCATCGCCCGCAAAGGAATCGAGTCCAGCCAACGATGAGGCCGACGACGATGGGTCATCGAGCGGACCATGTCCTGGCTGACCGGCTACCGCAGACTCAACCACCGCTACGAACGTCATCCCCGCAACTACTTGGCCTTCCTCGGCCTCGCCGCCGCCCTCTGCTGCTACAAACGACTCATTCGGCTCACCACATAGGACACTGTCTAAGGCGGCCGAGGACATCGACCCCCGGCCTTCCGCCACCGGTCCCGACACAGCCGCAAGTCCGAGGGGCGAACCCCCGCTCTGACACGAGCAGCTGCCAGTCGACGTCGTTGTAGAGGACGAAGGGGATGCCTCACGGTCTAGGCAGTCTCAGCCTCGGCCCTGGCGACCGCTTCAACCGGTGGGGGAGAAGCAGCTCGATCAACACTCATAGGCCGTCGTTCGCTATACACGGATGAATAGTCACATCACGACGTGCGGTGCAATCGGCACACCGATCACGACCAACCAGGACGTCTCACCGTGATCGTGTCACGACCTCATAGAGCGCCCAGCGCGCGAAAGCGAGTGGTACTACAGCCGTACATCCGTGTTCCTGCAGGCCAACGGCACTACCGAGGGCGCCCGAAACTGGCGTGCCATCAGGTCTGACGTGCCTTGGCGGCTCGCTCGCCAGGCGCAATCCTGCCCTGCCGGACCAAGACGGCTGTGCCTCTGACGGCGACCCGAGCGAAGTGCAACTGGAGTACTAAGCGTTGTCCCGTAACTCAGGGCAGAGGTCGGTAGGTCACCACAAGCAGATCTGGTTGTCTGGTTGCGCCCCGAATTGCGGCCTAAACCGGATCCTAGCGAAATGGGTTGAACTGGACATTAGCAAGCGGTGCCCAGAGTTACGGGACAGCCCTTAGGCGGCGGATGCCCGACAAGGGAGGACTATCGCTCCCGACCCAGAGCACCGAGCACCGGGGCCCGCCACGCAAGCCGCTCGACGACGGTAGCCGTCCGACCCAACCCCCGTGCCTGCGTGGCGCAAACCGCCTTGCGCTCGGAGGGTTTTGAACCGGACGATCTCCTACGCCGTCGATACAGGGAGAGGGCCTCCGGCCAGCAGGGCCGAGTGAAGCTGCCCTCAGCACTCACTGGGAAGAGGCCGGGAGCAATGAGGGGGACAGCTCACAACTCAGCACCCGGCGTCGATCCGAAACGAGGCGTCAGCAAGTTCCGAGAAGCGAAGCAGGCGACGAATCGGGAACAGATTGACTGGCGTCTCCCATGTTCGAGTCGCCGTGCGTAGATACAAGGGCCTTCGCGCAGAATCATCGCACACGCCAGCCGCAATGCGTTTTTGGTCGAACCACTACGGAGATAATCGTGAAACTTTCACGTAAGAAGAAAGCTTATGCCGTGCTGCTGGGAGCCCCAGCGCTCTGTGCCGCGGCAGTGCTGGCCCTCGGGACATCATGGGGCAGTACGGGCGGGCAGCGGAGCACGACTCAGATTCGCTCTGTTGACGCGGACATAGGGAACGTGACTCACGCAACGGACGCCCCCGAGAGCAGTGGATCCAAGTTCAACGTCCTCGCATTCTACGACAGTAAGCAAAGTGATCCCGCACACGCAAGTTTCGACGAAGAGGCGAAGGGATGGTTTCCTCAGGTAGCAGGTTCCCACAATTTTTCATGGACCGCGACGGACGACTGGTCGAAGTTGAATGCGGGCAATCTCTCCCACTATCAGGTCGTCATGTTCCTCGACGACTATCCTCATGTTAAGGATCAGCAGCAGGCCTTTGAAAATTACATGAAGAACGGCGGAGCGTGGATGGGGTTCCATGTCTCTGCTTACAATGACAATCCATCCGACTGGCCCTGGTACCACAACACCTTCCTTGGGACTGGCGCCTTTAAATCGAACAGCTGGGAACCGACATCCGAGACTCTTAAAATAGAGGACCGAAGCAACCCCGCAACGCGCGGACTTCCGGATACCATTAAGTCATCGACGAGCGAGTGGTATAGCTGGGATCAGGATCTGAGGAAGAATCCCGATCTTCGCATCATTGCCTCTATTGATCAGTCCAGTTTCCCTGTCGGTACGGATCCGGCCCAAACCTGGCGCAAGGGCGACTTTCCTGTAGTGTGGACCAATAAGCATTACAAAATGATCTACAACAACTTCGGCCACAATGCCATGGACTACGCGAAGAACAAGACGCTGTCTCACACATTCGCCAGCGAGCAGCAGGACCAACTCGTTCTGCAGGGCCTTGAGGGTCTTGGCGGGGTCGACTCGAAGGTAACTCCGGCTAAGAACCCTTCGACTAGCCCTTCTCCGCCGATGAGTCCTTCTCCGAGCGTCAGCAGCTCGTCAGCCCCTGCGTCGCCTAGCCCCCAGCCCTCGAGTTCCGTTACTGCTCCGGTGAAGGCAGGGCAGGTAATGATGGGAACAACGGGCAAGTGCGTTGAAGTGAGTGGAAATAACGAAAATGCGGAATCCGCTGTGCAGCTGAACGATTGCACAAAAGGGGATTCGCAGCTCTGGTCCAGTAATGGAAATGGCACGCTTCAGGCGCTGGGACAGTGTATGGATCTACAGAGCGGCGGGCTCAAGGACGGCACTCCGGTGATCATGGCGCCCTGCAACGCTTCTTCTTCACAGCAGTGGGCGAGGGTCGGGCACATGTTCGTTAATGCGGCATCCGGCCGGTGCCTTGATGCCAAGGATAAGAAAACTGCGAACGAGACAAAGCTACAGGTATGGTTCTGCTGGTATGGGGCCAATCAACGCTGGCATCTGACCAGCAACGCCTCTCCCAGCAACAAGTAGACGCTTCTCACCGAAACCCCCCACCCCGGAGCGACGCCTACCTCCCTCGGCCACTCCTTCAAGGTGGTCACGTTGATGAGGCCAGGGTAGTGGTTTTCGTTCAGAGGCCTGAGATACCTCGGGACGTTTTGAGGGCATTAAGAGAACTGAGAATGGCGCGCGGGATACGAAACAGCCGACCGGGGGGATTGGTGAGATAGAAGCAAGTCACGATCTTCGTTACTCGAATCCGACTGGGAATCCGGGCGAGCTGCCACCTTCGTGACACGCGGTCGGGGCCGATATGCGGCACCGACCGCTTTGCTCTTCGGATCGCGAGCGAGGGTCAGTAGGGCACTGAACGCCCAGGCGCGGTCAAGCGCGACGCATCCTTCGCCGTACGAGGGTATTTCAAGTCGTCGATTCCGCGTTATGCAAGAGACGTCAGGACGGCGTCAGCGCTAACCTCGATCTTTCTTGAGGGTCCGCCGACGGAGTCGGCGGACCCTTTTGCTTTCCGGTGCTGATGCCGGGCAGGCCGGTGGCCCGGCTGTCGCGTCGGGTGGGCGCCGGGTTCCGCTGCCCGGGCGGGTGATGCTGCCGCAGGGACGATGGGTTGCCAGTCAGCCGGGGTCAGGCAGGAGCGCGAGCCGTTCAAGGGCGGCGGTGATCTCGCCGGTCCAGGGCCAGTGCCGGGCGAGGCGGAGAATCCTGCGCCGGTCGGTGGTGACAAGCTCGCCGGCTGCGGAGAACAGGCGAAACCGCAATCGACGCGGTTCCCAGAGCCTCGCCCGGCCGGTCAGCGCGAGCATGGGCATCCAGGCCAGCGGGTCGAGCGCGATCTGGACGATCTCCATCCAGACCCGGTTCTGGGCGGTGTCGTGCAGGGGCAGGTTGCGCAGGCCGGTGGCTCGGGCGGCCCGGATCCGGTCCTCGGCCCGTGCCCGGAGCCGGTGGCGCAGCTCGAGCTCGGCGATCGGCCGGCCGGTGGTGTTGGTCGCGAAGCACGTGATCCGCATGCCGTCCGCGTCCGTGATCCTCAACTGGGCGCCGGGATGGGGCCGTTCCTTGCGGACGATGAGCCGCATGCCCTTGGGCCAGTCGTCCAGGAGCTTGCCGGTGAGCTCGGCGACCCAGGCCCCGTCCCGGGCCTCACCGTCGGCCTCGACGGCCGGGGTCCAGGCCGAGGCGGGGACCTTCAGCACGTGTTCGTGGATCGCTTCGGTGACCGTCATGCCGACCGAGTAGGACAGCCATCGGCCCCGCTTCGCGAGCCAGGACACGAAGTCGTGGGTGCCGCCGGCGGAGTCCGTGCGGATCAGCGTCTGCCGTCCTCGCCGGTAGTGTTTGGGCAGTTGGGCCAGGGCGAGTTGGGCGGTGGTGATGTGGTCGGCGGCGGTGTTGGAGCCCGCGTTTCCCGGTCGCAGGAGGGCGGCGACGGGTTCACCGGTTCCGCCCGGTCCGTGGTCGGCGAAAGCCGTCAGCGGGTGGTGGCCGTAGGTCTTCTTCCAGGTCGCGGCCGCGTCCCGCTTGTCGGAGTGGGCGATCACGAGGACGCCATCGAGGTCGACAGTGACCTGGCCGTCGGCGTCCGGGGCGTTCTCGCCGGCCAACGACCAGGCACGATGACGGACTTCGGAGCGTGCGGACCGGACGGCCTGCAGGGCTTTGTCGCCGGATGCGGCGAGGGTGTCGATCAGGCGGGAGACGGTCGGGTCGGAGGCGACCGGGCCGAAGACGGCCGGCTCACACCGCAGCATGGCGACGTCTGCGAGGCAGTCCCCGCCCAGTGCGACCGCCAGGGCGACGTCCAGGAGGATCTTGCCGGGATCGTGGACGGCCCGCGGTTTGCGCCACGGAGCCAGAGCTGCGGATATCGCCTGGTCAAGGCCCGTCTTGCGGACCGTCTCCAGCAGCAGGACCGCACCGGCCTGCGAGAGCACCTGCCGACCGTCTGCCTGGACACGGACACGTGGGTACGACGAGATAGGCTCTCTCACCTGGAAAGTGCTCTTTTCCTTGCAGCCAACAGGACCCTCAGCAAGTCCTATCGTTGCAGGTCAAGGGCGCTTTCCGTGTTTCTGATCAACTCTTGGACAGCCCACCTCGTGAAAGCCCGAGGCTAATGAGGCCGAACTGGATTCGAGCGTCGAGCACGCCGTTGGGTGTCAGTGGGCCGGCCACCTCACCGTGCGCATTGCCACCCTCGAGGGTCAGCGCCGCTGCAAGTTCTCACCGTACGAACGCGCGCTGGCCGGTCTGGTGTACTCAAGTCGTCATCGGGTTTGTTATCGCGGTCAACGCCGCTCATACATACACCACCGTGGTGACCGATCTACTGGCCGCGGGGGCTGTCAAACGTTCGACTCTGTCTCACATCCGGTGGTAACTGAGCGTCATGACCTGGGAGTTTCGCAGCTCAGAGGTATCTCCCCGAATGGCAGGGGCAGCGCTCCGGCAAAGGCTATCGAAGCTCGCCCGCAGACCCGGTCGCGGCCTGACCTGCAACCACTCCCGAACTTACTCTGCGCTACCACCGTATGTGGGACAGAGCCGCTCATTTGACAGACCCGGTTTAAACAAAACGGCCCAGGCGCAGAGGACCGCCCGGTGGGCCACTGCCTCTTGCGCGAAATAGGGCCACCCGGGCATCGACCACGTTCCGGGCACCCGTCGAGCAGGGCAGGGCGCTGCTGAAGTCCTCATGGATCTTCTGAAGGTCCAGGACCAGTCACCATGGGATGACGTTAGTCGTCAAGGCCGTCCCTGCGCTTCGAACGGCAACGCTGGAAGTGCTCGCTGTCTGGGGGCGTGATCGAAGCAATCTATGAGATGCCAGGCGGCGCTAGGTCCTGTCTTCAAAGGCAACTGATGGGGCATCATGTGGTGCATGGTGCGGCGGCATGAGCTTTCGGACGAAGAGTGGGATGTGCTGTCGGGGCTGTTGCCAAGGACGGAGACGGGGCGGCCCCGGCTGGACGATCGGGTGGTACTGAACGGGATCGTATGGAAACTGCGGACCGGTTCGGCTTGGCGTGACGTGCCTGAGCGGTATGGGTCATGGCGAACGTTGTACACGCGTTTTCGCAGGTGGGCCCTGGACGGGACGTTTACACGGATGCTGGAGACTCTCCAGGCCGGCAAAGATGCGGCAGGAGACATCGACTGGCTGGTGTCGGTGGACTCCACGATCACTCGCGCTCACCAGCACGCGGCCGGCGCCCGTAAAAAGGGGCAGCCCCCGCAGAAGCGGCACACGCTCACGCCCTCGGACGATCCCGTGGCGGACTGACCACCAAAATCCATCTCGCCTGCGACGGCCGCGGCCGCCCACTGGGCTTCGTCCTCACCGGCGGCAACGTCAATGACTGCACACAGTTGGAGCAGGTCCTCGCGCAGATCAAGGTCCGCCGCCAGGGGCCGGGCCGACCTCGCACCCGGCCCGACCACCTTCTGGGCGACAAGGGCTACAGCAGCCGCCGCATACGTAACTACCTGCGCAAACACGGAATCCCGCACACCATTCCCGAACGCTCGGACCAACGAGAAAACCGTCGTCGACGCGGCAGCAGCGGCGGCAGACCAACCGCTTTCGACAAGGAGCGCTACAAGAAGCGCAACGTCGTTGAGCGCTGCTTCAACGTCTTAAAGCAGTACCGGGCCATCGCCACACGCTACGACAAAACCCGCGAATCCTACGAAGCGGCCGTCACGATCGCATCCCTCCTGATGTGGATATGACCCTTTGAAGACACGCCCTAGGCGTGAGTGGCGCATAAGATTGTTGTGCCAGTGGCAGGATTTCGTTTCAGTCTCGCGTGTTGTGGCTGCCTCGGGAATGGGAGGAAGTTTCTCCTTCACTCGCTCCTGAGGGCGTCCCCGACGTGTGCAATGACCTGGCGGGCCCGGATTCCAACAGCAATCGCGCGGATGCCCGTATCAGACGGCCAACCGTGTAGTGACCAGGCTGAATCTCCTCTATGAGACTGGCTTCCACCAAGCTCAGGAGGGCTGAGCGCGCGACAGAAGATGCGACGTTCATAAGACCGCCTGCTTCAATAACGTCAGTTGAAGATTTGTCACTCCAAGACAGGCGGCTGAGCAAGCCGGCAGGGAGGCTGCCAAGGGAACGGTAAGAGCAGGACAGTACGGTCTTTAGGTCGACGCTAGGATCCGGATCATTGAGAAAAGAAAAAGGGTCTTCTGACTCCCGAAGCTCTTCAGCTACCGCTGACAGTGAAAGCTCGCTGCGGTATACAGCCTTCGCTACTACCGTCGAGAGCGCAAGAGGGAGCTTGTCGCATAGCGAAGCGATCTCGGCCAGAAGTGGGATGTCCTGTCTGTGAACGGCTCGCTCGACGAGTCTCTTCGAAAGGTAATCCTGTGCCTCGCCGTTGGTGAAGGTGCTTAGTGGAAGCGGGAGGGCTTGGTACGTCGTAATCAGCCCTGTCAGACGGTTGCGACTGGTGATGATGGCGAGGCAGGTCTCTTCACCCGGCATGAAGGGGCGCACCTGTTCCAAGGTTTGGACGTTGTCTAGGACAATGATCATTTTTTTATCTGCTATGAGCCCTCGGAACAGCATGGAGCGGGCGTCCAAGCCTTCCGGAACATCATTGCGGTGGACTCCTAGGGTCGCGATTAGGTCGCCAATTACATTTACTGGATCACGAGGTTGACTGACGGCAGAGAAGCCGCCCAAGTCGACGAAGAATTGACCGTCCGGGTAATAAGGGGTCAGGGTCCGTGCCGCGTGAACGGCCAACGCCGTTTTTCCTACACCCGCCTGCCCGCTGACCATGACAACAGGGGGGGTCCCGGCGGTGGATTGGGGTGTCGCGAACACCGCGAGGGAGTCCATCTCCATTTGACGACCGGTAAACCCGCGTACTCCTGGGGGGAGTTGGCGGGGTATGGCTGGAAAGCCGGGGCGCCACACGACCCGCCTCGTGCCAGGCCGCCCATCCTCGACAGCGGAAGCTGATGGGAGACGGTTCGACAGGACAAGCTGGTGAGTTCTCTCTAGGGCCGCGGATGGGTTCACACCCAACGTCTCACGAAGAAGCCGCCGGGTTGATTGGAAAGCCTCGAGTGCCTCGGACTGTCGCCCCGACCCGTAAAGTGCGACCATCCTCAACTCGACCAATCGCTCACGGAGGGGGTATTTGCTCGTAAGTTCACTCAGCCGTGCCGCGGCGTCAGCACACCTGCCTCGATCGATTTCGCATCTGACTTGATCTTCGACAATTGTCAGACGAAGCTCCTCCAGCAGTTCCCTCTGGTGTTGAGCGTGGGGTCCCGGTACTCCAGCCATGGCTGTTCCCTTCCAAAGGTCAAGCGCACGGGAGAAGGTGCTTGAGGCTGCATCGAGGGCGCCTGTTGAGTGCGCGTGCCTGGCCTGGGCGACCAATCGACGGAAAACATTGA
The DNA here is from genome assembly GCF_036250695.1 of Streptomyces sp. NBC_01497. Lineage (NCBI taxonomy): Bacteria > Bacillati > Actinomycetota > Actinomycetes > Kitasatosporales > Streptomycetaceae > Streptomyces > Streptomyces sp. NBC_01497. The sequence continues at coordinate 404,859 of NZ_CP109428.1, forward strand.
CGTCGAGATCCCCAGGTGTGAAATGAAGCGCATAGCCACCATCCGTCGACCTAAGGCAGCAAGCGCCACTTTCATCGCGCACTACCTGGCGCAGCCTGTAGATGTATGTCCGAACAGATCCTGCCGCTGAGTTAGGGGCGCTATCTCCCCACACGTCATTCACCAGTTCGGGCACACTGGCAGAGGCCCCGTGCCTCATTAGAAGTGAAACGAGCACCGCGCGTTGTCGAGGCTGGCCCACCTCAATTCGATCCTGGCCGACACGAACACGGAGGGGGCCCAGAACGTCAAATCCAAATTCGGTGGGCATGAGGGGAGTCTTTTCTGTATGTGTAGATTTGGCGACGCAACCTCCTACCCTCCGACTGCATACAGAGGGCTGGTACGCCACTTGTACTTCCTTCGGTCGTCCACGTCAGGGACGTGGACACGTCAACGAGCGCGGTCCCTTCAGGTGACGAGACCTTCCAAGGCACCTCCCTCCTTGCGGGGCAGCGAGTCCATCCCTCGGACATCGGTTGAAACGCCACAGAGGCCGTCTTTTCGACCTGTACCTTCATGCATGCAGATATTGCGCCGTGAAAACATGACGTCTTACGCCGCATGAGGTGACGGAAGGGAATGCCCCTGCCTCGGCATCGCACCCGCCTTTGGGAGTCTCCCCGGGCACTCGCGGCGAGCTCCCCGCTGCGGGTGCGCCGACAGCTGGTGAAGACAAGACGGTGAGCCTTTTCCAACCTGATGGTGTGGACAGGTGGTTGGCGGGCTGTACGAACTGATGAAGCTCCTGGAAGACGGGTTCACGACCAGGATCACCCGTGCTGACCAGGAGCTTCGTGTGCTTGTCTACCCGTCGGCATCGGTCTGTCCAGCACGCACGTGGGTGAGCTGGCCCAGCACCTGACTGTTCGCCGTCGCGAGATCGGCACTCGGTGGCGGCGCATCACGTCGGGCCGCTAGGCCCTGCTGGTCCTGGCCCACCTGCACTGCGTCGACACCTGAGCCCAACTCACCGCCGGGTTCGGCATCGGGATCGCGACGGTCTACCGCTGCATCCGCGAGGCGATAGATGCCCCGGCCGCCATCGCCCCGAGCCCGGCCGAGGTCACGCAGACCGCGCGCCGGCTGGCTTTCGTGATCCTCGACGGAACGCTCCTGCCGTTCGACCGGATCGCCGCAGACACCCCTTACTACTCTGGCAAACACAAACGCCGCGGCATGAATGCCCAGGTCCTGACCGACCCGTTTGATCGGCTGCCGCAGGCCTCGCCCGCGCTTCCAGGTTCCACGCACGATCTGACCTCCGCGCGTATTCGTGGCATCGTCGACGCATTCACCGATGCGGGGCTCAAGTGCCGGGGAGACAAGGTGTACCAAGGAGCCGGCACACCCGTCCGGGTCCCGTTCCGGGGCCGCCGCCTGAAGAGATGGAAGCGCCATCACCACAGAAGCCACGCCAGGATCCGCTGCCTCGGCGAACAGGCCATGGTGACTCCCAAGGGCTGGCGCCCCTGCAGAAACCCCACTGCAGCACCAACCGATCACCGACATCGCGAAGGCCGTCCCCGTCCTTCATCACGCATCAAAATGAGGTTGGAGAAGACTCAGGGCCTCGTGTGTTCAACATCAGGGGTCAAGGCCCGTTCCGCTAGTTCCGGCGCGCTGGCTGCGTGAATCTGTGTCGTCCTGATGAGGCGTCCCGGCGTTACCTGTCGTTTCCCGAACGGGAGAACATCGCTGTCTGGCATGCCCAGGGCGCAGGCGTTTGCGAGATCGCACACAGGCTCGGACGGGCGCCGTCGAAGGCATCCCGTGAGTTGCGGCGAAAAGCCTCTATCCGGACCTACAAGCTGGACCGCGGGGCCTCGACCGCGCGGTGACACGCTGAACGCTGGGCCGGGCACCTGAAGATGGCCAAACTCGTTGACAATCCGAGGCTGCGAGCCTATTTCCAGGCCCGACTGTCGGAGGACGTCACCGATGCCCGAGGCAACCGTGTGGGTCGGAGGGCCCGGCCTGGAAGGGGCGCAGCCAGCCGCACCGCGGTGACAGGGGCTGGGTGACAGCATGGAGCCTGGAGCAGATCGCGCGACGCCTGCCGGTCGAGTTCCCTGACGATGAGGGCATGCGCATCAATCGTGAGGCGGTCTATCAGGCGCTCTATGTCGAGGGAGGTGTGGGCTGAAACGCGAGTTGGCGGCCTGCCTGCGCACCGGAGGGGCGCTGCACGCTCCCCGGGCACGCAGCCGGCACAAGGCGTGGGCCCACGTCCTCATCGAGCGTCCCGCCGAGGCCGAGGACCGCGCTGTTCCCGGGCATTGGGAGGGCGGCGTTGTTATCGGGCTGAAACGCTCGGCGATCGGGACTCTCGTCGAGCGCCGAGGAGGGCTACGGGGTGGTCTCGCGCAGGAAGAACGGACCCGCTCTGGCCGGCTACGGCGCCACCAAGATGAAGGACGCCCTGGCCAGACGATGACCACACGGCCTGAGCAACTTCGGCGGTGTCCCGCCTGGGACCGCGGCAAGGAGTTGTCCGCGCACGCGGCCTTCACTGTCGAGACCGGCATCCATGTGCTGTGGGCTGTGTTGCGCGACAACTGGACCTTCACCTCCGCCCCGCCGGGTTGACTCAATCATTGAGACTCCTTCGCGCAGAAATCTGTAGCCTGCTGGAGGACCTACACGTCCTCGCGCAGTCGGCGGTTCTCCCACCGCGGCGCGGCGAGCCCGTCACGTTCGCTGCTGGTCAAGCCTTCCGCTCGCTGGCGTCGACTTCTGCTTGTCTCACCCAGTCATGCACCCGGGTCTCGACCAGGTCGAAGTCCTTGGCGACCTGGCCGATCGAACGGTCGCCAAGGCGGCACACCTCAACGATCTCGGCCTTGAACTACGGCGTGAATGACCGGCGAGCGCGACGGGGCTTCTTCTCCATGCTCTCCATGATGGACACCCCGGGGACGAACCCCTGATCTCGAATGCCCGCCAAACCCGGGCGAGCTCACTCGCCCGGCAGTGCGGCACCGAAGCCAGTCTGGAAGCGGAAGCGTCCGGCGTCTTGGTGAGGGCGCTTCCTGCCTGGGGGGAAGCGAGCCGGACCTGCGGTCTCGCAGTACAGTCTTCCTCTCAAGTCCACGTCGTTGAAGAGGTCCAGGACTGGGTGACAGAAGCGGCCTGGCCGGCCAAGCTATCGCCAGTAGATGTTTGGTGGATGCGCGTCGTGTTCGCTTAAAACAGGTACTTCCCGAAGCGAGGAGTGACACATGCGTATTCACATGCGGTCCGTGATAGCCAGCCTCGGCGCTGTAGCGATCATGCTCCTCTCAGGCGTCGGCGTCGCGCAAGCGACACCCTGGCAAGCACCACCACTCCCGAGTGTGACAAGTGGTTGCTGCCATGCGGGGTGTGGCTCTAACCCCTGCGACTAATTCTCGGTGGGCCCGTCTGAAGGACGACGCTCTCAGGGCACGCAGCCGCGACGCCCGCAGCTCACGCTCCAACAACATCATCGGATCATCAGATCACCGCTGCGTGTCGGATCGATTCGGGCTGAGAGCCTCAGTCTATAAAAGCGGTCGTCGCCTCGGCGGAAAACATCGTGACGCTCACCTGAGCCCGAGGACAGACAAGTCTCCACGGACAACGGCGCAGCGAAGGGTTCATGCGAGGCCGGCCCCGCGCTCGCGCTGTGTAGGATCGCTGTCCCCCGTTGGCACGGGTAGTCGGTACGGGCGTGGCGTGCAGCAGGCGCCTGGTGCGATGAGTAACAATCGAGCATGAGCGCAGAGGAGACGGTATCCGGCGCAGTCGGTGTGCTGGTTACTGTAGTCGAAGCATGCGGTGCGTCTGTTATTGGCGTTGGCGCTTTGTGGGCATTCTTGCGACTCATCATTGTAAGTTCCCAAAGTCGACGCACCGAGGACATTATTCCCGTGCGTATCGGGCTAGGGCGCGCCCTCACGATAGGTCTTGAGTTTCAGTTGGCTGCTGACGTACTGCGCAGTGCAGTAGCCCCCAGCTTCCGCGACATTGGGCAGCTTGCTGCGATTGCGGCGATCCGAACTGTCCTGAATTACTTCCTGAATCGCGAAATTAAGGAAGAACGCCGACAAGTCGCTGAAGACCGCGGAAAATCGGACACCTCGCCGCCGTCGCGCAATGGACCAACACTGTCGTGAAGGTCTCGTCGCTAGTCGATATAGGAAGCGCTGCGGTGGTAGGACTGGCCATCCTGGCCTCGGGTGCGGTCCTTGCGAGATTCAGACGCCGCGACGTCGCCTTGCCGGTCCTGCTGGATTTCCTCTCAGCCGCAGGGTTGCTCCACCTCGCAGCAGACCCCAACTTCATGCGTGCGGCCTCGGCGGCCGCTGTGTTGGCCGTCCGACGACTTGCCCTATGGAGCCTTGCGGGCAGGGTACGTGGAGTGAGAGCGCGCTAGAGCCCTGGAGCCGGGACAGCCGACGTCTATCCGTCGGGTTGCCGACCACGTCGATGCGCGTTCTACTGAAAGTGAACTCGAGATGATGCTGTCACGGTACAGGAGAAGCGGCCGAGGGCCCGCGCTCGGAGCGGCGTTCTTGGGTTTTGCGGTGGAGTCTCCGAAAGGCTATTCCGTGTAAGTGAAGTTGAGAGCTGCGACCTAACGGGGCGAGCATGCGGGACTTCAGGCGGCCTGTACGGCCTTCAGGTCAATTATAGACTTTTTCCCCTCCAGATTCGGTCCAGCTTCAGCCTCTCCCGCAATACGAGCGGATGCGGGCGTCAGCGGCCCGGCGCACGTCGAGTACAGCGGCACTTTAAAGGACCTTGTGGTCCCGTCCTTCATGCTGCTAGCTTGTTAAGGCGGCCGCTTTCCTGGTCGTCTCGGCCGCCGTCGGCCTGTACCCGTCGGCGGCCAGCTACAACTCTCAACACCCTCACCCCTCCGCATCAACGAGGGAGTGATTAACCCCCATTCCAATAAACGCAGTAGGGAAAGGAAACCAGCATGCCTTTCATCCGCGTCACACACCCCGCCGGCGCCCTCACAGCCGGGCAGAAGAAAGAGCTCGCATCAACGCTCGCGTACGAGGTCATGGCTCAGGAGCTCGATCCCGTGACGGATGACAGCCTGTCCATGGCTCCCGTATTTTTCCAGGAGATTGACCCGGAGAACTACTTTCCGGGCGGAAAGCCCATGTCGGAAAACTTCGGAAAGACCCGATGGATTGTAGAAGTAGTTGTCGCAGCGGCCTTCTTCAACCAGTCCAGGCGTGACGCGCTCCAGGATACGGTCGGCAAGGCGTTCGTCAAGCTCTTCGGCGATGACGGGTCTGAGATTGTCCGCGGAAAGCTGCGGATTAGTCCCGCCTATTTGTTGCAGCTGCACACGGTGATCGTTGAGATCCCTGAGGGGAACTGGGGATCGGGCGGTCGCACAATCGAGATTGACGAAATCGGCGAGATTCTCGGCTCCTACGAGGGGCAGGAGCGGCTTCAGGAAGCCCGTGAGAACTCGGCCAAGCTGAAGGCTGCCCGCGTCTCCTGACGTCCGCCCGTTATTCGCAGGCGAGCTCTCTCCATGCGTTTGAATCCTGCCCAAAGTAAGTTTCTGCCTCCAGGTGATGCCCTAATCGATCACTGAAACGTTTCTTCAACGAGCGCTACGGACTAGGCCGATACTGCGGCAAGGGCTGGCAGGCTGGCATGGCAGGAGCTGTGCCGTACTCAACGTGATAGAGGTAGCTGTTGTCGGCGTTGGTCGACCTCTGCGTCACCAGCGGTTCAAGAGTGCAGCCTGTGCCATATAAATTGTGGCGCAGGCTGCAAGTGGCTTGGTTTGTACGTTCGGGAGTCGTCCGATTCAGGTAGCTATTGGAACGCGACTGTCGGATGACGCCTGGGCCTCCTCAGCCTGGCCGCCGCCCTCTGCTACAGACGGCTCGTCTGCCTGGTCACTTGGGACACGCGCTTTAGTGGCGGCTCTTATGGATCTGCTGCATCATCACGGGGCTGCCCTGGGCCTGGGCGCGACTCATGTTGGTGTCCGAGGAAGTCCCCCATCCCGTGATCGGTGATCTATGCCCGTTAGTCCTGGATCGAACCATTGAACATGGGCGAGCCCTTAATCCAGCGTTTGAGGTTCACCACTACGCCCCTCGGAATTTCGCAGTTGTACTCGCTGCCGGTGTCCTGGTGAATTTCTGCCCAGCACAAGGCGTCCGCCGTTCCTGGTGTCGCGATCTTTACATCGAGGTCGTAAGGCTGGCCCCACTCACCAACTGAAACGACGACACACCGTTGCGGGTCCAGCCCTGGGGAGCGGTGAGTATGTCGGCGATCTGGTCTGTAGCGTCGATGAGTGAGAGATCGATCCCGTTCTCGACCTCCACTCTGTAGCGCAAGACCTTCGTACCGTGACCGACTTTCCAGCCGCTGGCCTGTGCGGTGGAGAAAGTACCCCGGCCTGTCGCGAGGACTTCGGTCGCGGCGGACGGGGGTGACGGAGGCGTCGGCTTGGAGGTAGGTCTTTCGAGTTGGTGGGTGATTGCGCGTGTGGTGTTCTCGCTGGTGGGTGGCGTGATCCGGATGTGGTGATCGTGGTCAGTCGGACGGTTCTCGCGCATCAGGCGTTCGTGGGGGTCTCTCGGGGGCATCTCGCCTCGGTGGTTGAGGAGTTGCCTGGCCCGTGGCAGACCGTGGTCGAGGGGCGTCGTTATGAGGCTCGCGGCGGGGCCAGGTAGCGCGAGGCAGGAGCGGGTGTCCGGCATCGGCTGGTGTTCGTCGACCGGCTCGTGGCCAGGCTGATTCACTGGCGGCACGACGTGCCGCAGGCGGCGTTGGGGCTGCTGTTCGGCGTCGACCGCTCCACCATCACCCGTGCGATCGGCGAGATACGAGGCTGGCTCGCCGAGCGGGGATGCGCGGTCCCAGACCGGCCCGGCCTGCGGCTGCGGCTGCGGCTGCGGATCCTGGCGGATGTGTTCGCCTACGCCCAGGCCGAAGGCGTCCAACTCCGGTTGGACGCCACCGAAGTCCAGGTTCGCCGGCCCCCGGCGGCGGCAGGCGGGCGTTCGTCTCAGGCAAGAAGAAACAGAACACGATGAAGGCCACCGCCGTCGCCGGCCATCAGGGCCGCACGCCCTGGACCGATGCCCTGCGACCAGGGCGAACGCCTGACACTACCGCCGCACGCAACGAAAGCATCCCTCCCTGCCTCCACCACTTTCGCGACGCGGAAGTCCTCTTGGACGACCGCCGCCCCGGACTCCGTCACAATCATCCGGGCCAAGCGGTGACCCCGCCCCGGAAGGCAAACAAGATCAGTCCGCCCGAGGTCCCCGACGCCCGCCCACAACCGCGACACCAGCACCCCTCGAAGCGCATCACCGTCGAACACGCCCCCGCCGATCACAAACGCTGGAAGCAACCGATCCACCAGACCCACCGACGAGAAAACCCGCCCGCCACCTACCGGGCCAACGCCGGCCCCGACTCCAACCGCAACACCACCGACTGACACAAACCCCCAGGTCAGAGACCCACGCCTCCAACACAATCACGCACCGGCTCGTAAGCGTCGAAGGGGCAGTGTGGGGAACCCTGATCTGTGCCGTTGCCGTCGGCGGATGCGGCGCACTGCCCGGCATCTCACCGGGCTCGCCGCCCGGGAGGAAGGCCGTGGAACCGAGCACGCCGGTGATTACCAGGGCACCGAGCAACAAACCCATGTGCCGACGGACCGGGCGGCCGCGCCGGTGTAAAGTCCGCAGGTGAGGGGCATGGCCTTGTAGCGTTACGCGGGTAGCGGCGGGAGGGGCGGGTTGTCGCTGCCGAGCGGAGCACATAGCAGGGCAGGCGGCCTGTAATACGTAATGGACATTAGCCCAATGTGTCACGAAATGATAACTCGTCGCTTCGCGCCAGGGCCCATCGTTGCGGACCGGATCGCTGGGCCTCTCACCCGGTCACGGCTTCCGAGACGCTCAGGCACGTCAGCCAGGACCTAGGTATCCCTCTAGAGTCCCGCCCTTCAAGGGGCTCGAAGGCCGGCCCCCTGGACCGTATACAGGTTTGGCTCACGCATACTGTCGACATGCCTCGAGTCCTACTCGTCGAAGACCACCCCGCTGTCCGCATGAGCGGGCAACCGGCATTGCGCCGCCAAGGCTCACCACGTCCTTGCCGCAGGAACGGGTGACCAGGCAATGGAACAGCTGCAACCCCCCACGCCGACGCCGTCGTGTTCGGCCCCATGCATGCCTCATGCGTCCGGCCTCGACTTGTGCTGTCGAATACAGCATCACGACGATGTACGGATCACCATGGTGACTGCAAAAGATGAAGGCACCGACGTCGGCAAGGAGCTGGAGGCAAGCGCCGACGACTACGTGTTCAAACCTACGCGTGCCTGGGCGCTCGATGCACGGAAACGGGCGATCCTGCGCACACAGGACCGGAAGGTCTCCGATGCCGCCTGCCCCAGGGCAGAGCCCCACGCGGAACTATCCATAGAGCGGGCCCGACGCAGAGTGACCCACCCAGGTGGACGGGCCACAGTGACCTCCTCCGAGCTTCGGCTACTGCAAACCCTGTTGGCCTCGCCCCGCCTGGTGTTCAGCCACCTGCAGCCACTGGAAGCCGTCGGCAAGCACAGCCGCCACGGCGACGTGCGGCTGACGGGCGCCTCCGCCAATCGATTCCGGAGCAAGCTGAGCGGGCTGGGCGAGGGCCTGCAGTGCATCCAGACCCTACGCGGCACCGGTTACCGCTTCTGTTCCCTGTGAGCGCCGCGAGAGCAGTACGGGCTCAGGAAGCCGTACGAGAACACAAGGCCGAGGTGGCTGCAGAGATGCGCGGGGCTGGCGCAGCGGGCCGGGGTCCCGGGCCGATTCGCCTCTTCCGGAAACTCCTGGCGAAGACCCCGCTTCCGCTGCGAGGCCTGCGCGCCCGCCTCGTCACGGCCTTCGCCTTGATTGCCGTGATCAGCGCCCTGAGCACCGGGACCCTCGCCTTCCGGGAGGCGCGTACGGGAGTACTCCAGGAGAGCCAGGACACCGTCATCCAACGGTTCAGGACCAGCGTCGACACCGCCGCCGGAGGCCTCCCCGTGACACCGAGTCGGGCGCAGTTGCAGAATGCAGTGGGCGAAGTAGTCAGCACCAACCAGGCACAGAGCTGGCAGGTGCTGGCCACGTACGGCAACCTCCGCGCGAGCAACGCGCCGAACAACGTCTTCGGCCTGCTGGGCGCGGATCTGCGCCGGTCCGTGCGGACTAAACGCGCCGCCGTGTTCCAGCGAGTGAACGCTGACGGGCGTCCTTACCTTGTTGTTGGTCTGCCGGTCACGTCCAACGGGGGTGAGGGCAAAGAGGCCGAACTTTCCGGCGTCGTAATGTATCTGGTGGTTCCTCAGAACACCGAACAGGCCTACGTCAAGTCGATGGTCAATGCCATCAGGCACGCCACCTTGGTGGCGCTGTGCCTTGCCGTCCTCATGGCGTTGCTCGCCGCAAGCGCAGTACTCCGTCCGGTACGGGCACTGCGCCAGGCCACTCGCCGGATGGCCGAGGGACACCTCGACGTCCGCTTGGCCGTCAACGGATCCGATGAACTAGCCGACCTGTCACGTTCGTTCAATGACACCGCGGCCGCACTGGAGCGGTCCGTAGCCGAACTACGCCGCCTGGAAGCCCAGGCACGCCGCTTCGTCGCAGACGTCTCCCACGAACTGCGGACGCCGCTTGCCGCGATGACCGCAGTCACCGAAATCCTGGACGAGGGTGCCTTGCGTCTCGACCCGGAGACCAGCGAAGTTCTGCGGCTCATCAGCGAGGAAACCAACCGGCTGGGGAGTCTGGTGAATGACTTGATGGAGATCTCCCGCTTCGACGCCGGCGTGGCGGAACTACACCTGGATGAGATTGACTTGGCTGAATCCATACAGCGCACCCTCGCCTCTCGTGGCTGGCAGAGCCGGGTTGATACCCGCCTGACGGCTCCAGACGCGCTTAGAGCACGCGTGGATCCGCGTCGAATCGACGTGGTGGTGGCTAACCTCGTCGGCAACGCTCTGCGGCACGGCGCGCCGCCAGTGCGGCTGGCCGTGAGTATGCGAGAGGAGCCGCCGGGTTTCGCATGGGCCGTCATTGAAGTGACCGACCGAGGATCAGGCATCACCGAAGAGGCAATGCCGCACATTTTCGAACGCTTCTACAAGGCGAATACGACACGGGGCAGGAGCGAGAGCAGCGGACTGGGCCTGGCCATCACCGCGGAGAATGTGTACTTGCACGGAGGACGCATCAGCGCGGCGAACCTGACTGCGGGCGGCGCGGCCTTCACGGTCGAACTCCCACTCATACGCGAGGGGACCTCCGACAACGCTGCCACGGACGCCTGGTGAAGGGCTCGCGCCTGGTAGCGCTCCTGGTGGGCCTCACCATCACGCTCATGCTGGGGGCGTGCGGGGTATCCCCGTCCGGCGTTATCGAAGCCGGCGCCCCCGCGAGCGGCATTGTATCGCCCCCTGCGCTCCTTCCGGCACCGACCAGCATCTCCCTTTACTTTTTGCATGACGGCGAGCCAGCACCGTACACACGCGAGTTCAACGGTGACGTCGCCCTGCGCACTATCCTGGGCATGCTGTTCGACGGGCCGATCGCGAACGAGGCCGAAACGGCCACCACGCAATTGCCCCACTTGGCGGTTGGGCCAGAGGTCAGGATCGGCAGCGACAAGACCATCATCATCCATCTTGGCGAAGGAACACCTCCCCTCAGCCACCTCGCCATGCGGCAGCTGCAGTGCACAGTGGCGGACGTACCCAGGGCGGAGCAATCCCGGTCGCCGGTAGTCACGGGTAACGCTGCGACCGCAAAGGGCAGCCCAACACGTGGTCCGTCCGACGCCGCGCGTGTGACGATCCAAGTTCTCGGTGACGGATGGAAATCGACGCAGGCGGGGGGATCGTGCCCGAGGCCACTCCGACCGTAGTCACCACGAGCCGACTGGCACGAGGTCTCGAGACCTGAGCAAGGATGTCTCAATGCTCCGCTAGCACTTCTCGTTTTGCTTGATAGTCAATGCGACGTAACAATTGACTGGCTTGGCTGACCCTGACGAGTTCGGACGCGTGGGGGGATAGCCTCATCCAGACCACGCGCAATTTACCCGTCGCCGAGCAGAGCGGAGCAACGGCCTCCTGTTCACCCCACTGGTTGGAGATCAGGGAGGAGACAGGGGCGCTCATAGCCGACTGGCAGCAGGGCGCCGTAGGCCCTGCCGCGGTCTCGACCCGACACTGAGCCTTTTCCAACCTGCCTCAGCAGTCTGCCGGTTGGGCTGACAACAGGGTGAAGCCCCTGGTAGATGGGTTTTCGTCCAAGAGAACCGTCTCCACCAGAGGCTTCGCATGCTTGTCTACCCGCCGGGCGTCAACGTGTCCAGCTCCACCCTGCGCTTCCTCGCGCAACAACTGCGACGGCACCGCCGTGCGATCGGGTCCAGATGGCGGCGGCTGAGCGCGGGTCGCCAAGCCCTTCTCGCACTCGCCCACCTGCGCGTGGGACACACCTACGCCCAGCTCGCTGCCGGATTCCGCGTCGGGACCACGACCGCCTACCGCTACGTTGCCGAGGCCGTCGACCTCCTGGCCGACCCCGCGCCCACCCTGGCCGACGCCGCCCGCACCGCGTCGATGAAAGCCTTCGTCCTACTGGACGGCACCCTGCTGCCGATCGACCGCATCGCGGCGGACCGCCCCTACTACTCCGGCAAACACAAGAAACACGGCATGAACGTCCAGGTCCTCACCCATCCCTTCGGCCGACCCCTGCGGGTCTCGCCGACCCTGCCGGGCGCCCTCCACGACGTCCACGCGGCCCGGGAACACGGCATCATCGACGCCCCCGCCCAAGCCGACACCCCCTGCTGGGCGGACAAAGGCTACCCAGGAGCCGCCGGCACCGTCCGCATCCCGTACTGGGGGCGACGGGACAACCTTTCAGCAGGTCAACAGGCAGCGAACCGCTCTCACGCCAAGATTCGCGCACTCGTCGAACACGCCATGGCCACCCTCAAGTCGTGGCGGCTCCTCCGCAAGCTGCGGTGCTCCACCACCCGGATCACCGCCTTCGTGCAAGCCGTCCTCACCCTGCATCTGGCCAGCTCAGAGCGATGATGGAAAAGGCTCACTGGTAGTAGGGCAATTGAATTCCCCCTCAGCGTCCGAGAGCCGGGTGTGATGACGAGTCGCACCCCAATTTCTCGAACACAAGGTTGAACCGAAGGTCATGCATGTATGAACCCGAGGCTTCTGGAGTGGCCTGGCGCCGACAGCGACGCTCCGGCCTGGGTCCTGGGTCCTGGGCTCGGGCGTGAGCAAGGTCCGGCCACGCCCCCAGCGGGCCCGGCCAGCTGCCTGACCCGCCTGCCACCGACTGCTTGTGCGCCTCTCTCTGATGGGAGAAATGCGTTTGGCACACTGACCCTGATGAGAACGGGGCAACATACTTCGGAGGTCACCTTGTTGCTCTGGCCAAGAGTCTGCCGTCGCGTCGCCTCTGCCGGCCGTAACGTCGTGCTGTACACCCACCGCGACACTCTGGCCTGCGACCTGCAGGCCGGTCTGCCGGCTGTGCCCGGCGTCGAGGTCGACCTACTACTACCCCACCGGTGAAGGACTCAGCATCGGCGATACTGGCGACGTTTTCCCCCGGACGACGGCCGAAGACATGCCGGCTTGGCATGCGTTGGCTGGCGCGGCGCCCTCGCAACCACCACCGTCCTCGTCTGCCACACTGCCCTCGCGGGACTCCTCTTTGCCGGGCCCTGAAAGCGCGGTCGGGACCATCAAGTGGGCTCCTGTTCAACTGGCCAGATAGCCACGGCAATGGCTTCGTCACCCTCGTCGGTGGCCAGCTCACACCTACGCCGCCCACCGGACTGGACATCGAACTCGTGCCTGCATCAGCCCCAACCGCATGACGTCAGTGCCTGTGCTGTTTTCACCCTCGACAGGCAATGCTGAAGAGAGCCATTGTGACGAAGCACAAACGCAAACCCCCCGGGCAGCTCACCCATGCGCTGCCCACGCGCCGCCGCCGACGTTTAGTCTGGTGCGAGCGGAACGCGGGCGCTACGCCCGGGGCGGCAGGGACCGAAGGGGCGGCGAGCGCGGCATGTACGGGTGGTTCTGGCGGCATCTGCCGGGCAACACGTGGGTGCGTGCGGCCCTCTCGATCGTTCTCGCACTGATCGTCGTGTATCTGCTGTTCCAGTACGTCTTCCCGTGGGCGGAGCCGCTGTTGCCCTTCAACGACGTCACGGTCGACGGCGGATCGGGAGGTGCGGCCGGATGAGCGCGCGCATTCTTGTCGTCGACAACTACGACAGCTTCGTCTTCAACCTCGTCCAGTACCTCTACCAGCTGGGTGCCGAGTGCGAGGTGCTGCGCAACGACGAGGTGACGACGGCCCACGCGCAGGACGGCTTCGACGGCGTCCTGCTCTCACCGGGCCCCGGCACCCCCGAACAGGCGGGCGTCTGCGTCGAGATGGTGCACCACTGCGCGGCGACGGGCGTGCCCGTCTTCGGCGTCTGCCTCGGCATGCAGTCGATGGCCGTCGCGTACGGCGGTGTCGTCGACCGCGCCCCCGAACTGCTGCACGGCAAGACCTCGCCGGTCCAGCACGGCGGGCAGGGCGTGTTCGCGGGGCTGCCGTCACCGTTCACGGCGACGCGGTACCACTCGCTCGCCGCCGAACCCACGACGGTCCCACCGGAGCTGGAGGTCACCGCCACCACGGCCGACGGCATCGTGATGGGGCTGCGGCACCGCGAACTTCCCGTCGAGGGCGTGCAGTTCCACCCGGAGTCGGTGCTCACGGAACACGGCCACCTGATGCTCGCCAACTGGCTGGCCCAGTGCGGTGACCCGGAGGCGGTGGCCCGGTCGGCGGGGCTGGCGCCGGTGGTGGGGAAGGCTGTCGTCGCGTGACCGCACTGCGCCCCGAGCACGAAGGCGAGATCGGCGCCTCGTACAAGCCACAGGGGACGTACGAGGGACGCGACGACGATGACGACGCGTTCGAGGCGGTCGTCGGCGGCCTCGCCGATCCGCTGACGGACCCGATCCCCGCCACCGCACGCGCGGTCCGGCGCGAGGACGGCGAGGCCCCGCCGCCGCCCGCCCCGACGCGGGCGGGCGACCGGGCCGCGGACACGGCACGGGCACAGAACCGCGACGCGGACCGGCCGCGGGAGGCGCGGAGCACCGCGTCCGGGGAGCGGACCGGCGACGCGGGCACGGGTCGCCGCGCCCGGACCGGGCCACCGGCGTCGGCGATTCCCCCGTCCGGGGCGCAGGATCACGCCGGGATGCCGGACCTGGGCCTTGCGCCCGTGCCGGGCCCCGAGGCCACGGCGTATCTCCGCAGGACCCCGCCCGCACCGGCGCCCAGGCCCGGGCCGGACGCGGACGCGACCGCCTTCCTGCCGAAGACGCCGCCCGCACCGGCGTCCACCGCGCCCGCGTTCTCCGACGCCGAGCAGACGCTCATATCGCTGCCTCTCGGGGCTTCCGGGGGCACCGCCCGGAACCGGCCCCCGGCACCGGCCGGTCCCGTGCGGCAGCCGCCCCAGGCGCAACAGGAGCCGCGCCAGCCGAAACAGCATCCGCGACAACAGGCGCGGCAGCAGCCGCAGCCTCAGGCGCCGCCCGTACCGGACGTCCCGACGGCCGCCGTGCCGACGGGCGTCGGCGCGGTCGATCAGGAGACCGTGGCCCTGCGGACCGCCGACGTACGCCGTGCCGTCGACGGCGACACCGAGGCCGCCACCCCGGCCGGGGGCCGTGCCGAGCGCCGCAAGGCCGCCAAGGCGGGCACCCGTGGCCGCAAGAAGGCCCCGACGGCTCCCGCGGCGGCCCAGCAGCGGCCGCCGGGCCGCCCCCTCACGCGCATCGAGGCGCGCCAGGCGGCGCGCGCCCTCAAGGACAGCCCGGGGGTCGTCGTCAGCCGGGCCGTGGGCGAACTGTTCATCACCTTCGGCGTGCTGATGCTGCTGTTCGTGACGTACCAGCTGTGGTGGACCAACGTCAGGGCCGACAACTTCGCCAACAACGAGGCCAGCAAGATCCAGAGCACCTGGAAGAGCAACAAGGGCCCCGCCGCGGGGGCCTTCGAGCCTGGTCAGGGCTTCGCGATCATCCACATCCCCAAGCTGGACGTGGTCGCGCCGATCGCGCAGGGCGTCAGCAAGGAGAAGGTCCTCGACCACGGTGAGGTCGGCCACTACTCCGAGGGCGGGCTCAAGACGGCCATGCCCGAGGACAAGACCGGCAACTTCGCGCTCGCCGGTCACCGCAACACCCACGGCGAGCCGTTCCGCTACATCAACCAGCTCGTGCCCGGGGACAAGGTCGTCGTCGAGACGCAGGACGAGTACTACACGTACGAGATGACGCGGACCCTCCCGCAGACCTCCCCCTCCAACGTCGGCGTGATCTCGCCGATCCCGCAGGGATCCGGGTTCACCACGCCGGGCCGGTACATCACGCTGACCACGTGCACGCCGGAGTTCAGGAACACCTACCGGCTCATCGTCTGGGGCAAGATGGTCAGCGAACAGCCGCGCAGCCAGGGGCTTCCCGCCGCCCTCCAGCACCACTGACGGGCGCCGCGCACACGCAGGACGAGATCGACAACTGGAACGGGGCGAACAGGGGTGGCATCCACGACCGGCGGACGGGAAACGAACGGTCGTTGCTGTCGTGATTTCGCCTCGCTCTACGTCCCCGCTCGGCGGGACGTAGGGCTAAAGAAGGCGGCAAGTCTGCCTCCGGCCCGCGGTGTCCCGCACTGCCCGCCCGGTGTGGTTGTTCCAGGTAACCGGCCGTCCGCCACGCGATCTGTGGTTCTTGCGGTGGGTAGCCTGATCTTTCTCCCGGACGATGGTCGCTTTGAGCCAGCGTTGGCACGGGTGGGAACCCATCCCTGCTGGGCGAGCATGCCTTACCGTCGGTGACTGCCCGTCGTGGTCCTGGGCACCGCACGCTCGATGTCGTGATCCTATCCGTGGCCCGCTCGCTCGCAGCTGTCCATGAACGGCGACGAGGCCTCGAAGCGCAGATCGGCCGGCTGCTCGAAGCTCACCCTCTCTCCGCGTCCCTGACCTCGATTCCACGAGTTACGGCCAGGACCGCCGCCACCTTGCTGGTCACCGTCGGCGGCGGCACCAGCTTCCCTACTACCGCCCGCCCGACCTCCTACGCAGGCCCCCCATGACCAAGTCACCGGACACCTCGATCCGCAGCGAACACGCCCCCGACCCGAGGCGGAAATCGGTCACTCAAACGCGTTGATGGTCCTCTTCGCATTCGCAGCCCTGCACGATCCCGCCTCCCGAAGCTACCCCAGCCCCGGCGGAAAAATCACACCGAAGCACACCTCCGCCTCGCTCGACAACGTATCAACGTCCTCCGCGACGGCACATGCTACGAACCAAAAACCCCAGGACTGGCTTGTGTAGTCAGGGGGCCATCCTCGCGTGCAGGACTGCGGCTTCTTTCCACGCGTGCCGGAAGCGGTATCTGCTGGCAGAGGTCATGCGAGGCGCGCAATGCTTGTTCTCTGCGCTCATAGGGGTTCCCCGGCCAGTAGATACGCTACAGAGATCGCTAAGCGTTGTCCCGTAACCCAGGGCAGAGGTCGGTAGGTCACCACAAGCAGATCTGATTGTCCGGTTGCGCCCCGTATCGCGGCCTAAACGGGATCCTAACCAGGTAGGTCGAACCGGACATCGGCAAGCGATACCCAGAGTTACGGGACAGCCCTTAGGCTGATCTCATCGTCCCGAGGGCGCCACGCGTTGTTCGAACCGTGAGGCCGCCCAGCGGCCCGTGGTGATGGTCCCGGAAGAAGAGGGAAAGAGGAGTGATCCCCCCGCTTCCCGCGCATGCGGGGATCACCCCACGCGTCGTTTGGACCGTGAAGCGGTTGCTCTCTGCTCCTCGCGCCTGCGGGGATGACCCTGGCCGTCAGTGGACGTGTGCTGTCAACGCACACTGCTCCCCGCACTTGCGGGTTGGTCCCCGAGGTGGCACTGACCTGCCGACGAGCTGCCCCTGCGCCTGACGGCCCCTTCACTTCCTGGGGCGGGCGGGCGCGAAGCTTCGCTTTCCGACTCACTGAACCTGCGGACGCTACGCCCTGCGGGTGGAGGCGAGCGGTCAGCATGTCACGCCGGGACGCGTGGGATACCACCAGTGGTCACTGGACGGAGTGAAGCCGGGGCAGTGAGCAACTTGTTTGAGCTTGTTGAAGATGCATGTATCGTGAGGTGGGGTGAGGCTAGGCCAACTTGGCAGGTCCTTGAGGTGGTTGCAGTGCAGGACGACTGCTGTCTCGGTTACATGTGCACAGGGGAATGCGACCCAGACTGTGAGGGCTTTTTCGAGAGGGATGCCGACTCGCCCATTGACGGCAGTGTTGTGGATCCCTCAATGAATGGGTTCTTGGCTGCAGATTGTCCGATCGTCCCCATGCAACGTCGCTCCGTTCTACCCAACCCTCCTTATGACCAATAACGACCCGTTGCCCACCTATTTATTAAGGTCCAGGCGGTCGTCTCGGGGGGCGCTCTACGAGTCAGTTTTCCTCAGGGCAAGACAAACCGTGCGTGGAGGGGCCCAGGGTGCGGCGTGTCCCGGCGCAGCCACGGCTTGGTTGGCGAGCCAACTCGGTGCATCCCACCCTTCCTCCGAGGCCTGTTGTCGCTGCGATACGTACCAACGTTCCGTTGCTCATATGTCACCGAGACCCTCCCGCCACGCAGGGGTATCCGCACCGCGCCTACGGCTGCCTGCAGCAGGATCGTCAGCGCCGGGAGTTGGGCTCGGCAAGGGCGAGATGGCGGACGAGGCCAAGGATTATGGCTTCAACGAAGGGCAGTTCGTCCCCGGTAGAGGTAGAAGCAGCGACCAGCGACGACATCTCGGGCGGCGGCCTCGCGGGCCCCATCGCGCATGACGTGATGAAGGCCGTGATCGACAGTGGCAAGTGAGCCGCACGGGATCGCGCACAGGGTGCGGTCACAGCCGCGCGTCCGGATACCGAGGGGGGAAGCCTCCTCCGTACCGGTCGTGTATCAGCTCGTCCGCCCCGGCGAATCCGGCTCGGCGAGCTCGGTAGCCTTTGCGCGGGCAGCACACCGCCGGACCACACGCAGGTGCGGTCGGTACTGACGGAGAGGGCCGGAACAGACATGGATGAGCCGCGTCGCCTCGGCGGCCGGTACGAGCTGGGCTCGGTGCTCGGCCGTGGTGGCATGGCCGAGGTCTACCTCGCGCATGACACCAGGCTCGGCCGGACCGTCGCTGTGAAGACGCTTCGCGCGGATCTCGCGCGCGACCCGTCCTTCCAGGCCCGGTTCCGCCGGGAAGCCCAGTCCGCCGCCTCGCTCAACCACCCGGCGATCGTCGCGGTCTACGACACCGGCGAGGACTACGTCGACGGGGTCTCCATCCCGTACATCGTCATGGAGTACGTCGACGGCTCCACGCTGCGTGAGCTGCTGCACTCGGGCCGCAAGCTGCTGCCGGAGCGCACGCTGGAGATGACGGTCGGCATCCTCCAGGCGCTGGAGTACTCGCACCGCAGCAACATCGTCCACCGCGACATCAAGCCGGCGAACGTCATGCTGACGCGCACCGGCCAGGTCAAGGTCATGGACTTCGGCATCGCGCGCAACATGGGCGACGTCGGTATGACGATGACGCAGACGGCGGCCGTGATCGGCACCGCGCAGTACCTCTCCCCCGAGCAGGCCAAGGGCGAGAGCGTCGACGCCCGCTCGGACCTGTACTCCACCGGCTGTCTGCTGTACGAGCTGCTCACCGTCCGTCCGCCGTTCGTGGGCGACTCCCCGGTGGCCGTCGCGTACCAGCACGTACGGGAGGAGCCGCAGACTCCCAGCGTCTTCGACCCGGAGATCACGCCCGACATGGACGCGATCGTCCTCAAGGCGCTGGTCAAGGACCCCGACTACCGCTACCAGTCCGCGGACGAGATGCGCGCCGACATCGAGGCGTGCCTCGACGGCCAGCCCGTCGCGGCGGCGGCCGCCCTCGGCGCCGTCGGATACGGCGGCGGCTACGGCGCGCAGGACCAGCCCACGACGGCCCTGCGCCAGCAGGACCCGGGCGGCCATACGTCGATGCTCCCGCCAATGAACCCCGACGACGGGGGCTACTCCGGTCACGCTGGTTACGACGACCGGTCGGGCGGCCGGCGGCGGCAGCAGAAGAAGTCCAACACCGGCACGATCCTCATCGTGATCGCCGCTGTCTGTGTGCTGGTCGGCGCGATCCTCATCGGCAAGTCCATCTTCACCGGCGGGGGCGCGGGCTCCCAGCAGACGGATGTCCCCTCGCTCGTGGGCCAGACGATGGCACAGGCGAGGCAGCTCGCGACCAACGCGGACGTCAAGGTCTCCCAGTCCGGCACCGGCCGCTGCGCGCAGCCCAAGGGCTCCATCTGCAGCCAGACACCCGCGGACGGCCGGATGGACACCGGCGCCACGATCTCCGTGGTCGTCTCGGCGGGCGCGCCGAAGGTCGACGTGCCGGAGGAGAAGGGCGAGGACCAGGACTCCGCGACCCAGGAACTGCAGGGCAAGGGCTTCAAGGTCGACGTGAAGACCGTCGAGTCCGAGCAGGACGAGGGCACGGTCATCGACCAGAACCCGGCGGGCGGCTCGCAGGCGGCCAAGGGCGCGACGGTCACCTTGAAGATCGCGAAGGCGGCGAAGGTCAACGTTCCGCCGGTGACGGGCCAGCAGCTCCAGCAGGCCCAGGCGCAGCTGGAGAAGAACGGTTTCGTGGTCGACGTCGAGCAGGTCGACAACGACGCGCCGGCCAACACGGTCGTCACGCAGAGCCCTCAGGCCAACGTGTCGGCGGCCCTGCACAGCCACGTGAAGCTCCAGGTCTCCAAGGGCCCGGCGAAGCCGCAGGTCGCGGTTCCTGGTGACCTTGCCGGCAAGAAGCTCGGCGACGCGCAGAACGAACTCCACGGCCTCGGGATCACTCCGGCACTCGCCACTGGATCGCCGAATGACCCGAACAACTCGTTCGTGTCTTCCGTGCAACCGGGCGCCGGCACCGCGGTCGATCAAGGCAGCACCGTCACCCTGACCACGGTCGGCCCGCCGTCCGGCAACGGCGGCAACCAGAACGGCGGCCTCCAGAGCGGCAACTTCAAAGGGCACCACTGACGTTCCGCGGCAAAGACGGCCGGTGCGGCCGCCACTACGGTCAGAGCCGCGCCTTCGGCCACGAGTCTGTAGCGGCTGCGCCATCGTGGTCTCACAGGTCGTCACCTAACTTTCGAATCGATTTTCTGGACGAGACACGGCATCTGGTTGTCCAAGGGGCCCGCCTCCCGAACATGCGGGGCTCGTAGTGTGCGAGGTGCGCGGTCGACGGCGTTATCGCAGGCGCGACCGGCGTCGACGCCTACGAGTTTCCAGGCTCCGAAGGCCTGCTCCGCAATGGGTCGGGTTGAGGCCTGAGACCGGCGTCAACTGGCGTGGGGCTTCTCCGCCCGAGTGCCTGAGCCGGTGGGGTCGTGCCGGGCGGGAGGTTGCACCTGTTTGGCGACCGGGAGGCGGCAGAGCGTTTTTGCGGTGGTGGGCGCGGTCCCTTGTTGCGGCTTGTGATTCACGGCCCTGTCCCCGCTGCGGCGGTGATCCTGACGCACCATCCGTGAACTCCGCCAATTCACACCGGAGTCAGCGGACGTCCCCCAGATAGCAGGGGGCCTCATGCCGATGGGCTCACTTATTGAGCGGTTGCCACGCCGGCCCTGTCCTTGGATGGTGATCCTGGCAGAGGTTCGGGTTCCTCTCCGACCCTCTGTGTCAGCCGTGCCCCCTCACCGGTCGTTGCTACGCGAGACATGGTGCGCACAAAATGTTCACGAACATATAGGGTGTTCGCATAATCGCGCGGTTCTGCACGTGGGACTACAGAGGTGTGCCCTGAAGATCGGCCCCGCCATACCTCTGCAGCAGTGGATCGGTCAGGTGGTGACTGGTGTGATCGCGGTATCGGGGCTCCCAGGTGGGCCCTTCCCCGTGTTGAGCGCACGCCGCTTCGGTAGGCCCGTGACCGTAGTGCGCCGAGAGGGCGGGGGCGAACCACGTGAGGTCGAAGCAAGGAACCCGTTGCTGGAGGACCGAGTGCTCCTGACCGCGACTCGCTGGCACACGATGCGAACGCTGGTGTGGTGTGAATCACGGGAACTGCACGCTGTCGCCCGACAGGTATCTGTGTGACGCAATCTCTGCGAGCCCGCATCAGGGCGAGTGATCCAGAAGCCTTCCGGGAG
Organism: Streptomyces sp. NBC_01497; assembly: GCF_036250695.1. Taxonomy (NCBI): domain Bacteria; kingdom Bacillati; phylum Actinomycetota; class Actinomycetes; order Kitasatosporales; family Streptomycetaceae; genus Streptomyces; species Streptomyces sp. NBC_01497. Next base: position 426,224 of record NZ_CP109428.1, read on the forward strand.
CTTTACCAGGACATGTCCCAGGCTGTCTACGCCCATGCCTTCCGTGCGACCGCCGACTGGTCGGCTGCCGAAGACGTCGTTTCCTTGACGTTCCTCGAGGTCTGGCGACTGCGGGAGCGCTTGGAGGACAGCGACGAGAGCGTTCGCCCCTGGGTATACGGGATCGCCACCAACGTGCTCCGGAACCGATGGAGAACAGCCCTCAGACACCAGGAGACGTTTAAGAAGCTCCGTCCGCCCCCCGATATCCCCGACTTCTCGGACGACGTGGTGGAGCGCCTGGATGGGACGGACAGGCTGAAGGCCGCGCGTCGGGCGCTCGGGAAACTGCGACGCAGTGATCGCGAGGTCTTCATGCTGTGTGTGTGGTCCGACCTGAGCTACTCCGCCGCAGCGGACGCGTTGGGCATCCCAGTCGGCACGGTGCGCTCACGGCTTTCCCGCGCTCGCGCTCGCCTCCAGAAGCTCACGAAGCAGGAGTTCGAAAACGCGAGAGAAAAACGGGAACCGCGGGACGGCTCCGTACAGATACAGGGTGACCGCACATCAGCGGTCCGGTCCATGGAAGGGAGAGCACGATGAACGCTCCGAATGACGGTGAAGCTGCCGAGCGTCGCGAGCTGTCCGAACTGCTGCCGGCCGCCGGTATCTCAGGTTTCTCTTCCGCCCGATCCCAACGTCTTGAGGACTGTTTGATGCAGGAAATACATCAGGCGAAGAACGATTCGCCGCCGCGAGCAGCGCGTACGACCCGGCCTCGATGGGCGCTGGTTGCCGCGCCGGTAGCCGTCCTCGCGGTCGCTGCAGGCGTCGTCGTCACCGTGTCTGCGAACTCTGGTTCTAAGGCCGACAGCGTCGCTATCGCGCCGACCGTTAAGGTCGAGCCCGCCTCAGCCAAGGGCGCGACGGCCTTCCTCCAGCAGGTCGCCGACGCAGCCGCCAAGCAGAAAGCCCCGACTGCCCAGGCCGATCAGTTCGTCTTCGTGCGCAGCAAGGTCGGTTTCACCCGGCAGGTCAAGCAGCGTACGACGGACGGCCTGGCCAAGCTTGACGCGGTGCACGACCGCGAAGTGTGGCTGGCCCAGAACCCCTCCAAGGATGGACTCATCCGTGAGGGCGGGGACGATATGACCCTGCACGCCCTCGGCGACAACGCACAGGTGGACGGCAAGGCGGTCAAGAACGACGAAGCGGAAGTGGGCACCGAGAGCGCGGCGCGGATCGCCGAGCTTCCCACAGACCCGGGTACGCTCCTGAAGAAGATCTACGCCGACACCAAGGGCGACGCCCCCGGCAAGGACGCCGCCGCCTTCAACTGGATCGGAGAGGCAGTCGGCGAGCAGATCGTTCCGTCGGACGTCGCTGCGGCGATCTGGAAGACGGCTGCCGAGATTCCAGGTGTCGTCCTCGTCAAGGACTCCACGGACGCGGCTGGCCGACACGGCGAGGCTATCGCCTACGTGTCCAACGGCGAGCGGACGGAGTACATCTTCGACGCGACCACCCACCTTTACCTGGGCGAGCGCAGCTACCTCGTGAAGGACACGGCGCAGGGCAAGGCCGGGATGCTCACGGGCACCACCGCCGTCCTCTCGCGCGGTGTGGTCGACAAGATCGGTACCGAGCCGGACGGCAAGACGGCCTAGCGCTTGTCCGCTCGATCTTGTGACTGTCTGACTTCTGACTCGGTGTCCTGGGCATGAGGCAGGGTGACTTGACGGATGCGGAGTGGGAACGGCTGCGGCCGTTCCTGCCGGTCAGCAACAACCGTTGTGGCCGGTGACGGGGTCACCGGCAGGTGATCGACGGGATTCTGCACCGGGTGTGAACCCGCGTCACTGGCGTGACCTTCCGGCAAGGTTCGGGCCGTGGAAGACGGTTTACGAACGTCGTCAGCAGTGGTCGGCGGACAGGACAGGGAACGCCTGTTGCAGCAGGTCCAGGCTGAGGCCGCCGCGGCTGGTGACATCGACTGGGACATTGCGGTCGACTCCACGATCGTGCGCGGGCATCAACACGCGGCTGGTGCCCGCGCGGCTCCGCCGCCGGCCCCTTCAGGGGAGGTCTCGAACAGGCAGAACACCAGGAGGAGACGCCTTGGCAGAGCCTGCACGGCCGGCCGGCCGACCGGCTGGTGGAGGTGAGGGCCCGGGCCGCTCGCGGGGCGGGTTCACCACCAAGCTCCACCTGAGCGCGGACGGCCGCTGCCGCCCGCTGTCCCTGATCGTCACTCCGGGACAGCGGGCGGACTGCCCGCAGTTCAAGCCCGTGCTGGAGAAGATTCGCATCCCTCGGACCGGGCCGGGCAGGCCGCGCAAGAAACCCGACAGCGTCGCGGCGGACAAGGCTTACAGCAACGGCCCGTGCCACGAGTATCTGCGGCGACGGGGCATCCGGCACACGATCCCGGAGAAGACCGACAGCCAGGCCGCCCGCCAGCGTAAAGGCTCACGCGGCGGACGCCCACCCGCCTTCGACACCGAGCGGCACAAGGTGGGCCGAGGCCCGGGTCAGGGTTGCGCGTGCCCACGAACGGACGGCCGATGCGCGGCGTGAGTTCCACCACCAGCTCTCCACCAAACTGATCCGCGAAAACCAAGCGGTCGCCGTGGAAGACCTGGCGGTCAAAGGACTCGCCCGCACCGGCCTGGCCAAGTCCGCACACGACGCCGGATGGCAGGCGTTCACCACGATGCTGGAGTACAAAGCCGCCCTGTGCGGGCGGGCCTTCCACCGCATCGGACGCTTCGAGCCGACGTCCCAGGTGTGCTCGCAGTGCGGCGTCAAGGACAGCCCCAAGCCCCTGCACGTCCGCACGTGGACATGCAGGGCCTGCGGCGCCCACCTGGACCGGGACATCAACGCGGCGGTCAACGTCGCCAAGGCCGCCGGACTGGCCGTATCAGCCTGTCGAGCGCGGGTAAGACCGGTACTCGTACCGGCGCAGCGCGAAGAAACAGGAACCCAGCCGAAGCCCCAGCCGGCGACCACCAGCAGGCAGACGGGAATCTCCCTCCTTCAGGGCGGAGAGGATGTCAATGGCCGAACGATCCGAAGGCGGACAGTCGGCTGTGGTTTTTGCGCCCCCGCCCAGAGAAGCGGACGCACCACATCACCGCCGAGCTCCGGGATGAGGGTGAGCGGCACACCATAAACGGGTCGCCCGTGTGATGCACCAGGCCGGCCTGGCGGGTCTGCGCCAGCGGCGCAGGCAACGCACCGCGGTGGCGGACCCGGACCGGGCCGCGGCGAAGGCCACGGCCTTGATCGGCCGCGACGTCACCGCAAGTGAACCGAACACGAAGTACGTCGTCGACCTCGCCTCGCGCCGCCTCGTCGGCTGGGCGGTCGCGGATCACATGCGAACCGATCTCGCCCAGTGCGATCGGCAGCCCGGCGGACAACGCACTTGCCGAGTCGTTCAACGCGATGTTCATGCGGGAGACGCTTCACGGCCGAAAGAGCCGGCGCAGCGAGCACGAAGCCCGTCTCAACGCGTTCCGCTGGCTGCACCACTACAACACCTGATGCGATCACTCCCGCTTCGGACACCGCAGCCCCGATCGCCTACGAGACCCCGTCCCGAGCAACATCAACTACGCTGACAACAGCCGCATCACCCGCGTCCAAAATTCGAGGTCAAGGCCCGGGCTGTCCTCGCCCGGGCTCCAGTCAGGACAGGCACCTCGGCCGTGACGAGATCCCCGATATCTGGTAGCCAAACCCACAGTCTCACGCGGGCTTCCGGGCCCGTACGCTGAACGCCATGCAACTTACGGGAAAGATCACCAGTACCCGGCCCTTGCTCGTGCTCGCGGTCAAGGAAGAGGCCAAGTTCCTCGACACGGGCCTACCTGTCCTCCTGACGGGAATGGGCAAAGTCAACGCGTCCACCGCACTAGCCTCCGCACTCGCTGGCGGTCCATTGCCGTCGGGCGTCATCAACCTCGGGACCGCCGGGGCCCTGCGTCCAGGGTGGACGGGAACCTTCCCCATTGGGACGGTCATCCAGCACGATCTGGACAGCGAGACCCTGCGTGCCCTGACTGGCGAGACTTATGGCGCACCCCTGATAGTCGGGAGTCCGGATGGCCCCACCCTGGCCACAGGGGACTCCTTCATCGACGACGAGGCCGCTCGTGCCCGCCTGGCAACAACCGCATCCCTAGTCGACATGGAGGGGTATGCGCTCGCGGCGGCTGCGCACCAGTTCGGTATGCCACTGCAGATCGTGAAGCACGTCAGTGATGACGCTGCTGAGGGAGCCGCCGGAACCTGGCGAGAGGGTATTGCCGCATGCGCACGTGCCCTCGCGGACTGGGCCGCCCAAAACATCTCCAGCTATTCCTGAGGGTTCTCACTTCAGGAAGGCCTGCACGACGGCGCTCCTCTGGGGCCCGGCCCCGAGGCCGGTAGCCCAGCTGTCGCAAGCCGACTCCGTAGGCGGGGATGCACTGCGCCGAACCGGGAACAACAGTAGCGAGCCCCACCAACGTAAGCAGTGCTCACAGATAAAGGAGCGCTGCCCGCGAGGTCAGTGGTCGACGAGCTCCTGTTCTGTCCAGATAGTTTTGCCCATCGGCTCGTGTCGCACCCCCCATCGCGAAACCGTCTCCGCGACGATGAGCAAACCCCGTCCCCCCTCGTCGGCGGGCAGAGCGTGCTGCAGGTGAGGGGCCGCCGTACTCCCGTCCGACACCTCGCAGGTCAATGTGTCCTGCCGGATGAGCCGCAGCCCGATCGGGGCCGATGCGTGGCGCACTGCGTTGGTGACGAGCTCACTGACGATCAGCACGGTCACGAACTTAACGTCCTCCGCGAGGCCCCAAGCATCAATCTGTCGCTCCACGAGGGCACGCGCGGTCCCGACGATGGCGATATCCCTCGCGAGAGTCCACATCGCTGTCTGTTCCGCGCCGAGTTGACCAGTGCGCGCAAGGACAAGTGGTGCGGAAGCAGGCCGTGATTGATCTAGGGAGCGCGCTGCAGCCTCAAAGTGCGCGTCCAGGTCCTGATCCGGTCGGCTGAGGGCACTCTGCAGCGTAGTGGGAGACGTACTGGGGGAGGCAAGGCCGACCAAAGCGAGCAAGGTACCCGGTTCGGCGTCGAGCTGGCTCTCGGCGTACTTCTGTTGAGGTTGTCCAAGTCCCGGTCCCTGCGCTCCGTGCAGTGCCTGAGCGTCCGCACCCGGGATAGCGGTGACTGGTAGGCGGTGGCCGGCACTGGCGTAGGTGATGCTGGCTTGGGCCGGGTCATAGACGAGGTACAGACAAGTGCTGCGGCGTGATCCCTCGCCATCCGGGGCTGCCTCAAGGTCCGCGTCGAGGTCAACCGCAAGGTCGTTGAGCCGGGTCAGCAACTCCTGGGGCGGTACTTCTACGCCTGCTAGAGCCCGCACCGCAGTACGCAGACGAGTAGCCACCACGGCGGCGGACGCACCGAAGTCGGTGGCCTCCCCCACAACGAGCGCGGTCCGGGCACTAGGGAGGCGTATGACGTCATACCAACGACCGCCGAGGTCAGCCTGGTCGTAGCCGTGCCGTATCTGGAGCGCGGGGGTCCGCGGAACCGAGCGAGGTGATGTAGCACGACGCAAGGCCACTGCCGTGTTGCGTACGCTCGTAAAGGCACAAGCGTTCTCCATTGCTGTGGCAGCGCGGCTCGCTAGTTCCCGGACAAGACCCACCTCGCCCCCCGCAAAGGGTCGGTGGGGCTGACGCCAGCGGTAGATCGTCAGCAGACCGAAACCAGATACGCTCCCCAGCGGCACCACGGCTGCCGAATAGATACCCAGGTCACTTACGTACTGCGAGTTTCGCACGTCATAACCGAAGATCCGGCTGAACCGCTCGTCCAACGGACTGAAAGTGCGCGCCGTCCCGGTCATCGGCGTATCGGCACTGGGAAGCGGGGGACATCGCAGCCCGTCCCCGTGCCGGCCACCGAACGAGGCGTCAGGCCTCGGCCCTATCGCGGAGGCGACACGGCGCAAGGCCCGTCCAGCCCCCGATTCTGTGTCTCCTGTGACGACCCGGTTGAGGACATCGACAGTAGCGGCGTCGGCCAGATGCGACACCAGTAGGTCGGCTAGGGCCTGCGCTGTGGGCACCAAGTCCAAAGTCGTGCCCAGTACAGCACCTGATTCCGCCAGCAACGTGAGGCGTTCTTGTGCGTCGCGGTCTGTGTGCCGCTGGGATGGCTCCAGCGTCCCGAGATCACGAGAAACCCCGTCCGACCGACGAGCAGCCCTGTGGTCACTCGTCACGTTGATGCGCAACAACCGTGCGCCCTGGGGCAGTTCGTGCTCCTGCTCAAAGGCCTGCGCATCGCGGCGGCTTCGCCATGACAGCACCACGGCGGTTTCGCTGTGATCGCTCACTGCCTCGAAGACCTCCCACGCAAGCAGGCCTGCCGCTTCCGCGTCCAAACCGAGGCTCTCGGCGCGTCGCCGTGCGCTATCGGAACCACTCTGGAGCAGAGACTCCGTTCCGCTCAGCACCGTAACCACCGCGTCGTCCCCATCGACGTCCGCGGCGTGAGCCGGGCCTTCCCTCCCTTCTAGGAAAGATGTGTCGCGGTCGACCTCGCCCGCCCTGAGGCGGTAGTCCAACATCACCGCGTCGACCCCTTCGCGCCTAACGGCATTCGAGGCCCTGGCGCCCACATCCCGCCCGTCAGCCGCCCGAGCGAGGGCTCCGTCCCAGACGGAGAAGGAAAGAAGCCAACCCTCACGGGTCACACTGCGGTACTCAGCGTGCTCGACGGGCTCGCTGCCGCCCCCAATCGCTCGCCGCAGCGAGGTGATATAGCCGCGGTAGTCGATGCACCGGCCCGGTTCCGGGCGCGCCTCGTACAACACCGTGAGCATGTGGGGCTCCATCAGATCGATGCTGCTGCCCGAGCGGGGTAAGAGCCATCGGCGGGCGCCCTCGCCCCGACACTTTTCGGCGTGTCCCCCCCGTGACGGACGGCGCCGTTCCCTCCCAGTTTAGTGCGCCCGCACCCAAACGCACGCTGAAGGTTGTGTCTGAGCACCCCAAAGTGTCCGTGCAAGCACAGTCAGCAGGCCGGTGCAATCGGCGGTGCTGATCTGCCAGCGCCAGCGCCAGAGCCAGGGCCAGGGCAAGCAAGCAAGATGCGGGGCCGACCGCCGTTGGCGGCTCGTCCGGCACGCTGTCGGGATGCGGGGCCAGGGTGTAGCCGTACTCCCACCGGTAACTGGCCGTCCCGCGTTCCGCACGGCGCCGTGGTGCCGTGCGGAACGGCGATGTACAGGGCAGGCCTGTCGCCGCCATGATCGCGCCGGGCTGAACAGGTTCGCGGCGAGGCCTGTGGGGGCGGCGCCTACCCAGGTGCTTCGTGTCACACCGCGGACGACCATCGCCATCGGGCGCGGCCGGCGACCGTGCGTATCGTGGAGGCAGGCTGAGGATTCCGCGGTTTTCCGGGGGTACTCGGACGAGGTCGTTCCGGGAAGCGCGCGACGCGGGGCGGAATCGCCCCGCGTCTCTCATTGGAGGTGACGTGACGCGGCGCCAGTTCTTCCACGGCGGTCTCGACACTGAATAACCCGATCTCCAAGACAAGGTTGTCCGGGTTGGGGTCGACGTCGAGGCTCACGCCCGCAGCATGCAACCAGCGGCTGAGGCCCCGCGCGAGGCCCGGGCCGAGCCGCCCGTGAACCCAGATGGGTTACATCCCCCGCCTCAGCGTCGATCACGATGATCAAGGACTCCGATTGCCGGCGCGAAGCTGAGCTGTCAGCCGCACCACCCGCTCGGCCGAGGCGATGTTGCGGGTAAACAGCACGACCGATGGCGGCCTGTCATGCACCGTGCACAGACTCCACTCCGACGATTGGCTCGCCACGAAGCCCGGCTGGAGGACCGAGAGCGCCAGCTTGGTTACGCTTGCCGAAGCCTCAACCGTGCTATGCGGGGCCAGGGTGTGACACGTCGGGCGGCAGGTGCACCTCGCAATTGCCGGGGCAGGCACGTGGAAGTCCTTCCGGGGGCTTCCGTCCCCTGGTACATCACTCCTCGCGCCGCAACCGCCTCCACGAAGAGCCGAGGCTAGGTAACCAGCCCGGCCTTCGCTCCTACGTTGACGCGCATTGCGGCGTCCTCAGGAAAACCCTCAGGCCCCGACCCCTCCCTCGGAGGCGTCGAACTGGCCCAGAAACTGGCCGTAGCCCTCCTTCTCAAGGTCCTCAACGGGGATGAAGCGCAAGGATGCTGAGTTGATGCAGTACCGAAGGCCGCCCCGGTCGGTGGGCCCGTCGGGGAACAAGTGCCCCAAGTGGCTGTCCCCCGACACCGACCGAACCTCGACGCGGGTCATGCCATGGCTGGTGTCGCGCCTCTCGACGAGGTTGCCGGCCTCGAGGGGTTTTGTGAAACTGGGCCACCCGCTACGGCTGTCGAACTTGTCCGACGAGGCAAACAGGGGCTCCCCCGACACGACATCCACATAGATTCCGGGTGTCTTGTTGTCCCAGTAAGCGTTGTCAAATGCGGACTCTGTCTCATCATTCTGAGTTACGCGGTACTGCTGGTCCGTGAGCTGCGAAAGACGCTCCGGGCTCTTACGGTACTCCGGCATCTCGGCCTCCTCGAAGGTGCTGGCATGCATCGTTCCTTCAGGGCATCTGCGTCGCTGGTCGCCGTATTCTTACCGACCGGGACCCTGTCCTTCCGCCTCGCTGGCAACGCCGTCGCAGGATGGGCGGCGCTTTCCTTAGGCCGCGGGGACCACCGGATATGACTGGCCTTGCGAACGCACCGCCTCAGCCGTCTCAATGAACCACTGAGGCTGCGGCCCCGAGCAACGACAAAGCGGCGCTGGCACGGTCCAGCCACCCCAAGCCCGCTCGGGTCCGGCCCCTACATCCGCAAACAATTCTGCATCCAGTGTGAGGCCTCTCAGGCAGTAGCGCACGTAGGCGTAGCCCCAGCTCGGGTGATCGGGGGTTCGGGGCGCGACAAAACGTTGGTTAGTCGTGCGTGTACCAGCGGATTTGTGCGGTCCAGGTCCGGGTTTGTTCGACGGTCCGGCAAGTGGTCTGCGAGAGGTCCCGTTGTGCCGCTGCCCGCGTTCCAAAGACGATGCACGAGGGTGCGGGTGGTTGCCCGGCTTGCCGGAACCGGACGCGATGATCTGGCCGGAGGGAGGTCACCACTGACAGGGCAGCGACCGGTGTCGGCAACGAGTCGGCGGTAGCCGAGGGCGAGCAGGGCCAGTTCCCGCGGCCAGGGCGCGGTTGCTGCAGACCGAGCATCCAGGCTCAATGGAACGAGTCAGGGGCTTGGTCCAGAAGCCCCGCCACTGCCTTGTCCACCCGCCCGACCGGCGCGTGCCGCCCTCGGCTCGGACAAGCGGCAAGGACGGGCATGACCAGCAAGACGCATGACGGCCCGGAGCTCACCGACGGAGTCGACACCCACGGCGTGACCCACCACGCGGCCATGATCGACTCCATCGATAGGACCTCGCCGACCGGGAGTTTCCCACCACGATCCGCGGCTACCGCGACCTGCTGGACTGGATGCGTGGCCACGGCGCACTAGTCGCGGTCGGTGTCGAGGGCACCGGCGCCTACGGGGCCGAGCTGGCCCAGGTCCTCGCGGCGGCCGGGGTCGCGGTCGTCGACGTCGACCGCTTGGACCGCAAGACCCGCCGGATGAAGGGTAAGTCCGATCCGATCGACGCCTAGGCCGACGCGACGGCCGCGCTCTCGGACGCGCCACCGGCACCCCGAAGAGCCGGGACGGCGTGGTCGAGGCGGTACGCGTGCTGCGGGTCGCACGCCGCAGCGCGGTCAAGGCCCGCACCCAAGCCATGAACCAGATTCGTGGCCTGCTCGTCTCCGCGCCCGCGATGCTGCGCGAGCAGACCGCCGGGTTGGAGCGGGCCACACGATACGGACTCTGGCCCGGCTCCGGCCCGGTGACGACCTATTCCGTCCGCCGCCTGCCGCGCGTGCGGCCCTGCGCCGTCTGGCCCGCCGCCACCAGGCGATGGACGAGGAGGTCAACCGAGCTGGATGCCGAGCTCGGGCTGCTGACCCGGCGGGCAGCCCTGGCACTGCTGGGGACGAAGCCGGATTCTCGATGACGCCCCCGACCTCCCGCACCTGGGGCAGGCGCGGACCCACCTCGGTCATCCGGACCCGAGGCCGTTCCCAGCTCCATAGCAGCCCTGAGCTGCTACAAACCGGGTGAACACTCCCCCCTGATCTACCGTCTCGAACGGCATACCGGCCACAAGAGCCGCGGCCGCGGGAGCTTCGCCTGGACCGAGTACCGCGACCTCCTCATCGCCACCCACGAGCAGCCGGAGGGGCCCATCGTCCTCATCCGGGACAACTCAAACGTCCACAATGACCACCATCCGGGCCCTCATCGACCCGCACGCCCGGCCCACCCCCCACCCCGACCGGACCTGTACCCACGACACCACGCCCACAACGTCAGTAACAGCAGTCTCGACTACCGCAACCCCGTCGACTACGAGCCCGCATTCGCAGCCTGACCAGCGCACCAAAGCTGTCCGTCACAGCGGAACAAGCTCAGACGGCCTGAACCGACCGTACGACGGCGGGCTGTGGTGTCGCCCGCTGTGTTCTCCGGGTGGCCGCATCCATCCCAACCGCCGTCGTATCCGGCGGGGCGGTGTCCCTGCCCGGCGACGCGCTTGTGCGGAAGGGCGCCGGGCTGTCCTGGGCAAGCCCCGGGTGGGCCCGGGTAAGCCCTGGGTGGTGCCGCGTAAACCAACAAGGGTTGCCCTCGCAACTTGCGGCAGCTGGCGCCGTCTGCATAGGCAGGATCCTTTGCTGGCACCCCCGCTGCCGTGCCAGGATCGCTCGATCCGGCCGCAGTAGATTCAGTCCTATAAACAACGTCATGGTTGCATTGTCGGCGGAATTGGCGGACATTCGAGCAGGAAGGAGAATTCAAGCTGATATGCCGCACGGGGAGCCCCCGTCCTCTCGCTAGAATACCCAGAATGCTCCCGTTCAGAGCAGCAAGAGGGCGACGCCTCGCGGCCGTTTACCTCCCTACATACAACCGGGTCTTCAGCGAACCGTCACAAAAGGATAAAACGCTCGACAGCTCGGACCGGACCAGTTCAGCACAGACGGCGTTGATGCAAATGAACAGGGAAGGCCTCCAATGCGATGAAGCGGTCTGGAGACTGCACCGCATGGAGGCCTTCCGCACCAGACTAGGCCCGGCTGACCGTTTGCGCTCGCTGGGCAGCGATCGCGTAGGTTTCCGGATACCCCATCCCCTCAGAGCCACCGTCGTGGCGGTTTCCGCTGGTCAGCGAGACGGCCAAAGGGGTGCGGCGCCGGTCGGTGATCAGGTGGTGCTTGCTGCCCGGACGTGCGCGGTCGACTGGCGACGGTCCGGTGTGAGCCCCCCTTGAGGGCCCGGACGTGAGAGCCGTCGATCGCTGCGTCATCCATGTCCAGCAAGCCCGTCGCCCGCAGTTCTGCCAGCAGGATCTCGTGCAGACGGGGCCACACACCAGCCTCGGTCCAGTCCCGCAAACGCCGGCAGGCCGTCACACCGCTGCAGCCGATCGGCTCCGTGGGCACATCCGCCCATCTCACACCCTTGCGCAGCACGTAAACGATCCCACGCAAGGCAGCCTGGTCATCCGTCGGCAGCCGCCCGGGATACCTCCGGAGCCTCGGAGGACGCGGCGTGTCAGGTCGTCGGGGGCGGTTTCGACCCGTTCGATGAGACGCTGCACGGGGCGGGTCTCCTCCTGGGGGACGTGGCCTAGATGCCCGGTGTCGGCGTCAGGACCGCCGCAGTCCTGCTATCCACCGTCGGTGACGGCACCAGCTTCCCCACTGCCGCCCATCTCGCCTCCTACGCTGGACTCACCCCCACCACCAGACAGTCCGGGACCCTGATCCATGGGGAACACGTACCCCGAGGCGGAAACCGGCAGCTCAAACGCCCTACGCTCCTCTCCGCCTTTGCCTGCATGAACGCTGACACAGCCTCTCGCACCTACTACGGCAAACGACGCGCCGGCGGAAGAACCCACACCCAAGCCCTCCTCCGTCTCGCTCGCCAACGCACCAGCATCCTGTTCGCCAGGCTCCGCGACGGCACCTTCTACCAACCCAGGACCCCACGGCTCGCTTGACGAAGGGCATAGTGGCTCTGTTGATGACAAGGGGTTCTGGCCCGCTTTCCGTGAAGCGCGCACGCTGAGTGACGGCTGGTGCTCCGTTCAGGCTCGGGGAAGTTGCCTGGAAATGACCAGGGCCGATCTTGGTGTGGTCGACACTGCGGCGTCGTGGAAGAGACGTCGCCCCGCCTGGAGGACCTGCTGTTTCCGTCCATCGCGGACGTGTCGGTGCTGTCGCTGGACGTGAGTCACGAGGCGATACGCATCGACGTGTGCAGTGCGACGGCCGGGGCGGCATGCCCGGACTGTGGGAGCGAGTCGACCCGGGTGCACAGCTCCTATCTGCGGTGTCCTGCGGACGTGCCGAGTGGGGGACGTCTGGTGGTCCTACAACTGGGAGTTCGGCGGTTCTTCTGTCCGGAGTCTTCGTGTGCTCGGCGGACGTTCGCTGAGCAGATGCCGGGACTGACCCGGCGGCACAGCAGGTGGACGGAGCGCTTGCGGTCGACTCTCGCCGCGGTGGGTCTGGCCCTCGCCGGCCGGGCTGGCGCCCGGTTGGCACGGGCCTTCGGGGTTTCCATCAGTCGCAGCGCGGTGTTGCGGCTGCTCGATGTGTTGCCCGAACCAGAGGTCCCAGCGCCGCGGGTGGTTGGCGTTGATGAGTACGCCACACGCAAGGGACGGGTCTACGGCACGGTACTCGTCGACGTCGAGACCCGTCGGCCGGTGGATCTGCTGCCTGACCGGGAGGCGTCCAGCTTGGCCGCATGGCTGGCGAAGCGACCCGGGGTCGAGATCGTCTGCCGGGACCGCGCGCCGTTCTTCGCCGAGGGCGCCACAGCCGGGGCACCCCAGGCGACGCAGGTCGCCGACCGCTGGCATTTGTGGCACAACCGCGGGGAGGCTGCTGAGCGGGCTGTCGCCCGACACCGCCAGTGCCTTCGCATCCTGGTCCCTGATCGCGTGGGGAAGGTCAACCTACCGGCGCTGTCCGAGGAGAAGGCTGACTCTCCCTGGCGGAGCGAGCGGTTCGCCAACCGTGTCCGAGCCCGGCACGCCACGGTCCACGCGCTGCTGGAAGCCGGCCACAGCCGCCGCTCCATCGGGCGCCAGCTGAACATGACCCACCGCACGGTCAAGAGCCTCGCCGACGCCGCGAAGCCCGAAGACCTCTTCCGCGGCCAGTGGCAGCACAACAGGACCTCCGTCCTCGACGAGTACAAGCCCTACCTGGACGAACGCTGGGACGAGGGCTGCACCATCGCCTGGAAGCTCTGGGAGGAGATCGTTCCATTGGGCTATCGAGGCAGCTACGGCCGAGTCAGCGCCTACCTGCGAGAGAAACGGACCTCGCCGCGGCCGGTGACCGCGCAGCCGCCGGCACCCCGCGTGGTGACGAGATGGATCCTGAGCCGACCCGAGACGCTGACCGAGATCGAACAGGTCCGGCTCAAGGCCGTCCTGGCCAACTGCCCCGAACTCGATGCCCTGACCGGTCACGTCCGGTTCTTCGCCCAGATGCTCACCGAGCGCCAGGGCGAACGGCTCCCGCAGTGGCTCGACGCCGTCCGCCAGGACGACCTGCCCAGCCTCCACACTCTCGCGGCGGGCATCGACCGAGACCGCGACGCGGTCATCGCCGGCCTGACGCTGCCCTGGAACTCCGGCGTCGTCGAAGGACACGTCAACCGGATCAAGATGCTCAAGCGCCAGATGTTCGGCCGGGCTGGCTTCGCACTGCTCCGCAAGCGAGTCCTGTTGGCTCACTGAGATGTCAGGCGCGCGCGATAGCTTCCCGACATGGGTGTGTATTTGGTGAGCGTCGGCGCGGAGGAATGGTTCGGTGATGAGGAAGATGGATGGGGTGAAGTTGCTTCAGCGCTCAACGCTGAACTCAGGCGGTGGGGCCTGCCGCCCTACGAGGACGTACCCCCGGAGGTGGACTTCGCACCGGGATCAGGGCAAGCCTTCGAGGAGAAGCTGACCCCCTCCATGACCGGGTTCCTCGCCTTGTGCCAGACACACCTGTCACGAGAGGAATCGGAGACCCTGTCCGGCTGGACCGTGCTCGTGCCCTTCTCGCTCGACGAGGAGATCTGGTTGCCCGTCGAATCCCGCGACTACGACTCCATGGTCGCCGGCGCTCCGCAGGTACTACCGCTCGCCGAGAAGCTCGCGGCAGCCATCGATCTGCCACCCGAAACCCCGGCGACATGCGACAACCTCGACCTGAGCATGTGGTTCAGGCACCAAGCAAAGGAACTGGCCACTACTCGAACAGGACCGTGGAGCAAGGACCTGAACACAGCCTTCTACGTCGCGCTGTTCCTGCGCGCTGCCCAGCACTCGATCCGACGCGGCTGCCCCATCGTCTGCACCTGAGACTCATTTTCGGTCCCACTGGTCTCCCAGCGGAGATCACTCATCGTGCACGCGTCACGGAAAGCGAGCCAGAACCTGACAAGGAGCAGCGTTTCTCAGGCAGTTCGGGAGGCGTTTCCCGCGTCGTCTATCGATGGCTTTGGACAGCAGCTCGGTGTCGAGCGGCAAGAGGCCGTCTGCCGCTCCTCTGAGGCCCGGGGCAAAAGCGCTCGCTACGGGCGCAGGTGACGGCCGTCGTCCCGCCGTTGCCGAGTGCCCGCGGGTGACTCCCGCTCTCGTCGACATCGAAATCCGGGCCCGGCGAGCGCCGACCGAGGCCGTCGACAACTGCTGTCGCGTGACGTCGAGAAAACCAGCTGCTGCCCTCGGCAGCTCCAAGATTCCCAGCAGCGTCAAGTTAGGAGGAGGGCTGTAGGGGAGGTGCGGGGGAGAGGCGTGGGTCAGAGACCGTGAATACTCAGAGATCTGCCATGACGATCCGTCCCGCTGACTGCCGCAACGGGCCAGCGTGCCTACAGAGGCGGGTGGGGCCGCCCGGAGCACAGAGCGGAGCGGGAACGATGAAAGCCACGCCCGCCCCCCTTACGCTCCCCCTGTCCAGCAAGGCGGACGGCCCTGGCCGGGCGCACCTCCTTCGTGGCTCCCCGCCCGGCCACCACCACCCGGCCCAGCCCAGCGACGAATCACTGAACCGCCAGCGTCGGCATATCAACCATCGGGCGTCCGGCTCCGAACCCCTGTTGCCTGACGTCTTTGCGTTCCACAGCCTGGGCGCGGGCGACGACGGGCGTTCGGACCCTCCCGCACGGTCGCGAGAGCAACCTTCCGCTGTGGGCCTGCCCAGCATTACGCCCCCTCGGGGGCTCGCTTACCCGGGACAGTAGGCAACCCTCCGCACCGGCACACCTCCGGGCGAGGACACCGCGCTGTCCGCCAGATACGGGCGGGGTGGATGCGGCCACTTGACGGACACAGCGAGCGGCAACACGCCTGCCCTCGTACGGTCGTCTTAGCCGTCGGTGGTGGACGGCTCTGGCCGGGCGGGGCGTCTCCTCTGTGGCCCCCGCCCGGCCGCCACTTGCCGCGCCGGTGATGGCATATTCCCTCCGCGGTCACCCAACTGGGGGTCGGATAGATGCCCAGAAACCTGAGGTCACACCAGCGAAGGGACTGAACCAGCCGCGCGGGCATCCGCGACCTGCTCGTGGGAGTTCTGGTCCCGCACCGCCTCGTCACACATGAAGCCGTGATGAGCCCTGCCCCAGCCAGCGGGGGCGCAGTTCATCGGAGGGAACTGGAGGACGGGCCTGCAACGCGACACACGGGTACGGAAGTCAGTTCCCTCACAGACATCGAGGACCTTGGTTGGTCTCGAAGTCCTGACAGGCCGCTTCCTCAGCCGGGGGAGACCCGGTCGCAGCCGGTCGTGGGGTTCCAGGTGGCCTCGGTCCACTCGATCGTGCTGCGGTCACTCATCGTGCCACCGCTTTGCCATTCGCGAACTCGACTGCGCCGTCATGTCGTCCGCCAATCTAGCTGGAGGCCTCATTTCATCACTAGCTGCCCTTGGGCCACGACCGAAGGCCATGGATAGAACGCGCGTTCAGTTTTTCCGTGCATACTTGTCCGTGGTTCTGCTGTCGGGCAGTCAGACTCGTGGGCGGGCGAGTCGTGGCTGTGGCCCACCGTTTCGATGCCGTCGCGTGGACGCTGGCTGCGGAGCGTGGGTCGGCTCTGGCCCCGGCGTAGAGCGCAGACCGTACCGCGTTCGTTTGTCGTCAGCGTTCGTTGAACGAGTCCGCCGTCGGGCGGGCAGTTCATTGGGAAACGCACGTGGTCGCGGGCAAGGGTGGCCACCCATTTCAGGTAGCCCTACAAGAGTCGCTGTTCGCAAGCTGGCAACGTATCGAGCTGGAATGCCGTTGTGCGTGGGTGGCCGGCCGCTATCCCCGATGATAGAGGCCAGCGGAGCGACAGATCGAGTAAGGCTGGGAGCACATACATGGCAGTGGTGGACCGCACACAGCAGGAGGAGCGTGTTTCAGGCCGGGTGTGGACGGTGCGTCTGGACCCTGACGGCCGTCCCGCCGCTGGTATGGTGAAGCTTTCCTGCTCCCGTTCTGTCTGCGCTGATCAGCGCTTCTCCAATGCTGTCGAAGGACGCAAGGCTGCAGTCGGCCACGTGAACATGCACCTGGCTCGCATCCGTACGGGTGGTGGGCCGCGCGGCGAGGCTAGGTGCGCCTGCCGCGCCGTCGAGTGCGGGTGGCACACTCCCGACCCCGACGCCAGGCGATACGGAGGGCCGCGCCCGGCGGCAGGGGTGGTGCGATGCGCTGGCCAGGTGGTCCTGACGGTGTACGCGGACCGTGCCACACGGCTGTGGCGCATCGCGGAGACCTGCGCGCGGTGCGCTGCTTCCACCTTCAACTGCCGGATCCTGGACACGGCCTCACCGTCGCGCCCCGGCCAGACTGGGCCGGCCCAGCCGGAAAAGACCCCGGCAGGTGAACGAGTGACCGCTCCCTGCGCGGCCGGGCACGCGACGGCGATGTTCTCTGACCGCAGCGCCTATCTCCCTCCTGGCGCCCCCTCTTCCCCGGCCTCCAGCGTCACACCGCTCCCCGATGAGCGCAGCGCCGCACCGACCACGAAATCCGGGCGGTTGAAGCGGTGGGGGAAAATCGCCCAGCGGACCGTGCCACATGACCTTAAGCCCGAGTCCCTGCGCGCAGAACTCGTCGACTTGGGGGACGCCTACCGCGCCTACCAGCAGCTCCCCGAGTCCGACCTCGCCTTCTTGGCCGACCTCCACGCACGCAAGGCCCGCGCCTTTCGCCTGTGGGCCGACGTCACCGGCGACGACTCCCTGCGCCAGGAGGCGAGGCGCGCCGAGAAGGCCGTGGACACCACCCACGGCATGCACGTTAGTCGCGGAGACGGTCCTGTTGGGGAACGGGTGCTGACTGCAAGTCAGGCCGACCATGCCCGCGCCATACTCGACTACGTAGCCTCCCACGCCCCACACTCCGAAGCTGAAGTCCACCTTGCCGTTCTCATGCTCACTTTGCGGGCCGCACGTGCCGGCACTGGACACGTCACCGGCCAGGACCTCATCGGCTGGCTCCAAGGCGATACTGAACAGGTACTTGAGCGCTTGGTCGCCGTGGACTGGCTGCGGCTGCCGGACACCGTCGCCGCGCTGATGGCTTCCAGCCCGGAGGATCCCACTGCCATCACCGTCCCCGCACTACTAGCCGAGCAGTCCCGCCCCTTCGGTTTCGGCAAGACGACACGCGCCAGAATCTCCGGCTGGGCCCAGAAGACCGTGGGCGACCGCAAGATTCGTAGGAAGAAACTGGGGGCTGCTATCCCCCTCCTGGCCTTGTACACCGCTGCCCACAGTCGCCCCGATGGCTGCCTCGGACACCCCGAGGACGACGGACTGGACCTACGCAAGGTCGCGGCGTTCTGCGCCCTACGTCCGGAGCAGATTGCCGAACATGCTGAAGTGCTCATGAGCGCCGATTGGCTCACCGAAGCTGACATCAGCGCAGGAAGAATGCGAGGGCAGCTCGCTGAGCGGGTCTTGCCCCTAGGAGCACCACTGTAATAGGCCGGACCAGGCCAGGCGGCGCAGCCAGGACTGCGGTGCTCCCTTTCCCAATCGCCGTTGTCAGAGGGCGGTTTGTGATTCTTAGATGCGTTCTGTCGTCGCCTGATGGTGTGGGTGCGAGAGGAATCTGCTGGTCCGCGGCTGGTGGTCTGCTGGGGTGTCGGAGTGAGTGAACGCACGCCTTACCCAAGCGACGTGCCGGACTAAGGGTTGTCCCGTAACTGGTTCGACGTCTTGCGCGCGTCCGGTTCGACCTGATTCGCGGCGATGTCGTCGAGCCTCGAAACTCAGGCCAGAAGCGGACAACCCGTCCGAGTGACGATGACCGTCCGCCCCTCCAGTGACTTACGGGACAGCCCTTAGCAGTGGTCATTGGTCGAGCCGCTGATCACGGCCGGGAAGGACCGGCACCGTTCGCTCAGCGGCCACTAGGGCTCCTGCGCGACGCGAGAGATCGTGAACGCGACCCGCTACCAGGGCCGGACCGGCTGCCAGCAGACGTACCTCCCGCACGATCTGCCGCGGAAGAGCGCGACGTACTACTGCTACTACGCGTGGCGCGACGACGGAACCGACCAGGTCATCCATGAACTCCTGCGCTGCCAGGTCCGCGAGAAGGCCCACCGATTAGAGAACCCGACCCTGTTGGTGCTGGACACGCAGAGTGTCCACGTCACCGCCGGGGTCCCCGCCTCCACGACCGGCCGAGACGCCGGAAACGGATGCCGGGCCGCAAGCGGGGCGTGGCCGTGGACGTGCTCGGCCCGGTGATCGCCGTCAGCGTCCTTGCCGCGAGCGCGCACGACAACGCCGCGGTTATCCCTATGCTGGACCAGGCTGCCCACCACGCCGGCGGCAGCGTCCGCAAGGCTCTGGTCGACCGCGGCTTCAAGAACCAGGTCGTCCTGCACGGCGTCGGCCTGGGGATCGAGATCGAGATGGTCCAACGCAACGCGCAGGACAAGGGGTTCGTCCCGCGGCCGATCCGCTGGAGGGTCGAGCAGACCTACGGAATCCTGATAGTGCATCGGCGCCTGGTCCGTGACTACGAACACCACCCGTCCTCATCCCGCGTCTTCTGGGCGATGTCCCACTCCGCAACCCGCTACACTCCAGCCGCCCAGCGAAACCCACAGGTCAGACACCGAAATCCTGCTGGAGTACTAGGGGGTCCGGATGACTGGCCTGCCAAGCACCGAATTGCGCCGGTTGCCCCCTCACGAGGCGATGTACGGCCGCGCGCCGTGCAGCCCCAGCCCCACCACCGACAGCCCAGGAGCAGTCCACAGGATCAAGTGCGCTTTTAGAGGGGCTCGACTAGAACGCCACGTCCGAGCAGACTTACCTGGCCTATGGCCGCACCACGAGAGCGGGTCTCTGAATTGGGCTTTCGCCCGTCAGAGACCTGTCGCTCGTACCTTTTGGCACCGGCACCGGCACCGGCACCGGCACCGGCACCGGCACCGGCACCGGCACCGGCACCGACACCGGCACCGGCTGTGGTGCCAGTCGACGAGGGACGCCCCGCACGCTTGTGGGCGGGGCGGACCGCACCTCGCGGTCCATGCCCCGCCGTCAGGACGCCCATCTCCTCACCGCTGCTGGGCACAGTCGCCGACCTGATCGCACCGGGCCGTCCGTTGAACCGTGAAGGGAGGCCGCGTGGTGATCACCGGTTCGGCGGCCCGAGGTGGGGAAACTCGGGCAGCAGATCGTCATGCGGCGACAGACCATCCGGGGTGGCGCCTCCATTGGTCAGGAAGGCCATGCGGGTGCTGAAGACGTCATCGGTGGGGGTCCGGCCGTTGGGGTAAGTGGCTGGCAGGCCTCGGTCGTAGCGCAGGATGTCAGGCAGCACGGTGGAGGCGGCCGCGGTCGCCTCGGCCGCCGCGTAGCCGTTCTGCATCAGGAGCTGCGACCACGGCTCCAGGTATGTCGCCACGTCGTCGACCGGATGGCCCGCGTTGTACTCGTCCTTCGCGTACTCGGGGTTGATAAAGGGGTTGAGGCTCGGATGCCCGGCACGGTCCACCTGGACGAGTTCCCCGTCACGGCGCACACTGGCGGTTGCCCACACGCCGATGAGCGGCTCCGCGCTGAGCATCTCGTCAGGGACCTCAAGAGCGATGCACTGCACGTCCTTGCCGGCGAAAGCATCCTCTCCTGTCCATTCGAAGCCGTGCAGCGCGCCCTCGGCGTCGGCGAAGAACGGATCGCTGCGCGCGCCGATGAACACCCTGCATGGGCCCACTTGCACCGGTTGCGCGGAGGCGTCGAAGCCCACCGGTACGGCAGAGGCGAGCACCTCGCCGGCTGGCCCTGGCTGCCGGGCGTCCTCGTCGGTGGCGTAGTGCACCGAGCCGGTCTGCTTGCTGCCCTTCGCCGCGGTGAATACGAAGGAGAAGGCGGCGTCCGCCCGGAAGTCTCCGTTGTTGTCGATGTTGATGCGGTAGACGGCCTCGGGGTGGAATTCTGGCTTCATTACGAAGGACGGGGTCGCGTTCAGACCCATGGTGAAGGGATTTGCGTCGAGGATCAGCACTGTCCTGCCCGGAGCCCCGGGAGCGGGGAAGACATACAGGTCAGTAAGGTCCAGACGGGCATCGTCGCCTGGGAACTTGAGATAGGCCGCGCTGAAGTGGTTGGACACGTTGACTCCCTCGGTCGGGACGGATGATGGAGGCAGGGGTTCACGATCCGGGCAGGGATATGAAACTAAGCAGGCGCCGACGGAGCAACTCACCTCTCGAGCCCGCTCGCCGCTGGGCGCGCAGCGCCTGTAGTAACCGGAACTAGATCGCCGAGACCGTCAGGTAGCTGGGCACGACGTGCCACAAGGTAGAGAGAGGGATTCGACCTACGATGGCTGTGGTGGCGAGGTTCACGAATTCGGTGGATCCTGGCAACCAAGGTGGCTCCCACTACGGTATCGTCGATGGGATCGATGGGGATCTTGGCGTGGCCCCGATAATTCGAGCTCGTGACATGAGTTCTGCCGAGGACGTTGGGGTCGTACTCCACAACCCCAACGTTCACACCGGAATCCCGTGCACGGCGTTCCGCCACGCTGGCGCTTACGACTTCCGGAGCAGTGAACGCGACCTATGAATGGCTTACGCCATGGCCCTGCTCAGGTGCAAGAGCGGATGACGGACGCCCGTGACGGTACCTTCGGAGGTAAGAGGCAAGTCCCCAAGGGGTGCCGTCACCCGAACTGGATTCGGCAGGACGAGTCCCGCATGAATCTATGACGCACACATCCCCGCCGCCCGAAAGAGGGCCCAGACTCCCCTGAGTAGTAACGGGAGATCTCTTAGTACTGCAACGACACTCCGTGATGTCCTCTGCGTCTGTAGTGGCTGATGCGGGCCCGGGCTTGGCTTCTTCTTCGCCATAGAGACTAGGCGAGCATGTGCTGGATGCTGTGGCGAATAGGAGAAGAGATGCGATTGAAGATTCGTCGGGCCTCGTTCATGGTCACGGGGATGAGGGATTGATCGCGGCCGGTATGCGGCCCTCCTTTTTTGCCTCTGCCCGCAGGATGGCGAGAAAGGCAAGGGCGGCCATGGAGAGGGTTATGTGCCGATACCACGCGATGTAGCCGCGGACTTGGTAGTGATCGAGTCCCGTTTCGTTCTTCGCGCTCTGGAAGCACTCCTCGATCATCCACCTCGATCCCGCGACTCGGACGGGCTCTTCCAGCGAAGTCCCGGCCGGGCAGAAGCAGATGTAGTAGGCGATGTCCGTGGGATCCGTGAGGCTGCGCCGTGCCAGCAGCCAGTGGTCCCAGCCTTCTCGCCGCCAGGGCCTGATGGGTACCGCTGCCCAGTCGTACTCGCGCGGGCCGTGGGCGCCCCCGCCGCAGCTCAGGCGTGTCCACGCACCGTCACAAAGCTCGCTGACCAGCTGGTGGGCGCGGGCCTGGCCGAAGAGTCCCATGGTCATGACCATCTGTGATTTCGGGACCGCGAGAACATGAGGGATATCGTGTTCCTCCAGCCAGATCCGCAGGCGGCTCGTCTGGCCGTATACCTCGTCCGCGGTCACCCACCCGAAGGGAATACCGGAATCAACGGCACGCTGCAGCATGCGTAAGCCCATATCCGGCTTGGTGGCGAACTCGACCTCGTCACTGATACCCGCCGCCCGGCAGCGCTCACGATCCGATGTCCAGTCCTTCGGCAGGTACAGCTCCCGGTCGATCAACGCCCGCCCCCGGTCGGAGCCATAGGCCAGGAACACCCCGATCTGCGAATTCTCGATCCGGCCGGCAGTCCCCGAGTACTGCCGGCCCACCCCCGCGGACCGGACCCCCTTCTTCAGGAATCCCGTCTCGTCAAGAATCAGCACACCCCGCACGGGATCCCCGATGTGCTCCACCACCGCGTCACGGACGTCGTCGCGCAGGGCATCCGCGTCCCACAGGTAGTGGTTCAACAGCCGCTGCATCCCCTGGGGACCCGTGTCCCCGGCGCCCTCAGCCAGCGTCCAGCCGTTCTTGCGCTCCGCCTCACTCAGCGGTCCCCGCAGGTAGGACACCATCCGTCGCCTCGGCTCCACCGGCCCGAAGCGCCCCGCGAACCGCGCCACGAAGTCACCGAACGCACCTGACCAACCGTCAGCTATATCCTCCTGCATGAAGAGTTCAACGACGAGGAACGTACCGCGTCACGGAGTGTCGTTGCAGTATTAGACCGCGTCCTACATGGTGAGTTTAATGAGTCGTTTGTAGCAGCAGAGGGCTGCGGCGAGGCCGAGAAAAGGCCAGGTAGTTGCCGGTTGGCGTTCGTATCGGGGGCTGAGTCTGCGGTAACCCGTCAGCCATGACATCGTCCGCTCGATCACCCACCTGCGGCGCCCTAATCGTTCGCTGGACTCGGTTCCTTTGCGGGCGATACGGATGCCGATGTGTTTGCCCCACAACCATTTCCGCGGGTGGGGGATGTCGGACGCTTTGTCGGCATGGAGACGCTGAGGCTTGGACTGGGCTGCGTGGGATTCGTGTCCCATGTGGAAATGGGACAGCATCGGCTTCAGGCCGAGGCTGTCGTGGGTGTTGGCCGCGGAGAGCCCGACGCGTAGGGGCACTCCGTTCGCGTCGGACAGGACGTGCATTGTGGAACCCGGCTTACCTCGGTCCACGGGGCTCGGACCTGCAAGTTCGCCCCCTTTTTTAGCCCTCACATGCGCGGAGTCCAAGACCGCGTGGGAGAGGTCGATCAGGGCTTGTTCGTCCAGGAGTTGGAGGATTCTCTGGTGCAGTCGGCCCCAGACCCCGGCACGGGACCAGATGACGAAGCGGCGGTGCACAGTCGACTTCGACGCCCCGAAGCACGGCGGCAGCGCACGCCAGGCACAGCCACTGACCAGCACGTAGATGATCGCGGCGAAGACCGCCTCATCATCGATGTTCGCGACCCCGCCGCCCTGCGGCCGCACCCTCGCCGCGGGCAACAACGGCCGCGCTATCTCCCACAACCCGGCCGGCACAACCCAGTCCCAACGAGCCCTGTCCATAGAAAGCGATCTACCCCGACTGGCCATGCAGGACACGGTCTTAGACCGGGTGCCACACGGTGAGGTTGCGGAGGCGTTTGCAGCAGCGGACTGTGGCTGCTGGCCGAGGAAGGGCGGGGCAGTTGCGTGGGTGGCGTTCGTGGCGGTGGTGGAGTCGGCGGTAGCCGGTGAGCCAGGACGTGGTGCGTTCGATGACTCAGTGTCGATGCCCCCATCGTTGGCTGGGCTCTATGCCCCTGCGGGCGATGCGGACGCCGATGGGTTTACCCCATAGCCATTGCCGCAGGTGAGGGACGCCGTGTCGGCGTGGAGACGTTGCGGCGTGGAGTCGGTCGTGTAGGACTCGTGTCCCATGTGGAAATGGGACCATCGGCTTCAGCCCAAGGCTGTCGTGAGTGTTGGCCGCGCAGAGCCCGACGCGTAGGGGCAGTCCGTCCGCGTCGGACAGGACCTGCATGGTGGAACCCGGGTTGCCCCGATCCACGGGGCTCGGACCTGCAAGATCTCTCCTTTTTAGCGCGGACATGGGCGGAGTCGATGACCGCACGCGAGAGTTCGGACAGGTCCCGCTCATCCAGGTACCGGAGGGTCTTCTGGTGTAGCAGCCGGATTTCGAAGCCCATCGCACCCTTGAACGCAAGCATCTTCGGCGTCCAGGGGCTTCGGTGCCTGTGCCTGCGCAAAGGCCGCGTTGCTCTGTACCGGCCGGATATCCCGGCCAGCGTCATGGTGCAGGTGCCTGCGAACGAGGCCGACGAGGCGCGGCCGTGGGTCATCGAGCTGGGTTGGGACGGGGACTCGATGCACTCAGCGCCGACGTGGGGGGCTCCCGAACGCGTGCAGCCGCCAGCGAGGGGAGGAGTGGCCCGATCTGCGAAAGGGGGCAGCCGGCTGCTGCGCCGGCGGTTCGCGTCAAAGACCTGCTCGCGTTCTCCCTCATCGACGCCAGCGGCCAGATGCCGGGCGGTTCCTTGCAGCGAGTGGGGCTGCGGGACGCCTTGCTCCTGCGGCGTACCGGGCCCGGCCCTGGCGAGGCCGGAAGGAGATCAACACGAGGAGCCAGACGAGGGGGAGCGGGAAGAAGAGGCGCCTGAACCTACCTTGCCTTCACGTCACCGTGCCACTGATAGGGCCGGGAAGTGCATCGATCGCAAATCGGAAAGCTTTCCCGCCAAGAAGGGGATAGCCATAATCGCGGCGGACAGCAAATCTGCCAGCGTAGTCCTAGCCGATTGCCGAGGCCGGGGTGAGGGCCACCCAATGCTACGTCGGCAGCCTTGACAAGTACCTTGCCGCCGTCGGCACACGTCACCCGAGCAGGAACCCCCGGGGTAAAACCGCCTTTGGGATAACCAGCGTGCGTGATGAGTGAGGCAGGCTGCCTGCTGTCGGATGTCCGTCGACCGCGACAAGGAAGGACGGCCCGGACGCCGTCGGCGCTTCGTCATCATGGCGAACCGTGGCCCAGTCACTTTGTAGGCCCGCCAGGCCAAAGTGAGAGGGCCTCAACCGCGCCCGAGTCAGAAACCCGGGTACCCAACGGCGCCACCTCAAACACAGGAGGGGGCACTGGATTGACGCAGGACCCGGGGCTATGAGGAGGTGGCCGGGCGGGGATCCGCAAAGGAGGTGCCGCCCGGCCGGACGGCCCGAGGCAACCCTACGAGGTCTGACGGACAAGGAGGTCGTGCTCGGGGAGGAACGTCGTGGCTGCAGGGTCGTCGCCGAGCACGAGTGCCTGTGTGGGGCCTACTTCGATGATGCCATTGAGGTCCTCGACTGGGCAGGCGCGACCGTAGTCGCCTTCGTCAGCGGGGTATTTGCGCGGGGAGCCGGTCCAGTGCTGTCATGCCCGATTCTGAGATCATGATCAGGGGTCCGCCCATCGAGGTGACCCGGGGGCGTGTCACTGAGTTCTCCGATCAACTCGCGCGGATGAGGGCAGGGGTCATGACCGGTGGCTGATCTCAGCTATGTAGGCGGCCCAATCTCCGGCGGAAGCGCGCTGCCATGTGACGGCGACGGTGATGTCGATGCCGGGGGCCCGGGGCGTCGTCGACGACCTCCATCCGGCGGTCTTCGGCGGGCGGCTCGTTGACTCCATTGGCCCGGCGTCACGGTATGTAGGTCGCATGCCACACGACTGCCGACGCCGGAGCGAGCCTTGGACCTGGCGCCCAGCATCGACCAGGCACCCGGTGAGCGATTCTGCCGCGTGTTCAGCCAGACTGCTAGCCATCGGTATCAGTGGCTAGCTATTGTGGTCGGCATGGCAAAGCAGACAAATATCCGACTAAACGACGAGGTAAGGGCGGCTGCCGAGGACCGGGCTGCACGCCGCGGCCTGAGCCTCCAGGGGTACGTGGCAGACCTGATCGAAGCCGATGTGAGCCGGTCACGCGCAACCTTCATGGCCGGCGCTGCGACATTTCTGGCGGGGTACGCGGATGCCTTCGAGGCGGAGGTCGGTGAGGACCGGTACCCCGGCCTCCGAGATGGGCTGGAACAGCCGGCGCCGAGGGACGCCGCGTGAATCTCCGCATCGACCTCGCGTGGATCTTGGCAGTGGCACAGCAGATCCCTGGCGATCCACAGGTCGTCGACTACGGCGTCCCGGTTGCGGCGGAAGCACGTCATCGGGCGGAGATCCTGGACCACGAGGTCTACCCCGAGCCCCATCACAAGGCTGCGGCACTGCTGTGCGAGCTGGCGAGAACCCCTAGCTTGGAGATGCGAAACCTGCTGTTCGCGGCTGCGGTTACGGCGGCCTACCTGTCAGCGTGCGGCATGCCGGTAAGCCCCGGCCTGGACAGCGTTCTCCCGCTGGCCCGCGCCGCCCGGGATGGGCTCCCGGTGCGGGAGGTCGCCGCCCAGATCAAGACCTGGACGAGCTGACCCACTCGTCGCATGGGGCCCCTCCCGAGGCCGGCGCAACCCGCCGAAATCGCACCGTCCTACGTCATCCTTGCCTCGGAGCACGCGAGCTTCCTGACGGCGGAGATCGTCAACGCCGCAGGCGGCGCCCCGTTGCCGTAGAACGCCAAGATCAACGACGCCCAGACCATCCCGCGGGCCGAAGTGCGGCGTCCCGTCTGCCTCCGCTTCGACGACGGCGGCCAGGGGGATGCCTGGTGTCGGCGTCTGGCCGGCATCCGGATGTCCAATGGGCAACCTGGCGGATCGGCAACCGCAACTGGTCACATGATCATTGGGGTATCGAGCGGCTCACCGGCCGGGACCTCAAACGCCTCACCCGTGAGCCACTCATGAAACTGAGCAGGGCAGAGGAACGGATGTGCCGTGACTCGATCTTCTCGGGGAATCGAGCCTCCATCAGATCCGCAGCGGTTCAGGCTGCCGAAACTGCGGGGCCCGGTCCTCAGCGGTTGAGGTCCAGGACGGGCACCCCATGGCCTGCGTAGGCCTTGGGAGCCACCGTCGCCACGAGGGCATCCGCATCCCACTTCGGCAGATGGCGGGCGGCATGGATGGCGGCCCCGACCCCTGGGGGGACGCCATCGTGAAACAGTTGGGCGACAGTCAGCGTCGCCGAATAGTCCAAGTCCAGGGTATGGATGACCTCCAGCTGCCCGACGTGCTCAGTGGTCCCCATGTGCTCGCGGTCAGCCTCCAGGACGGACAGAGTTGGCACCCACAGGCGTGTTTCGGTTTCGAAGTAGGCACGGTGGATCAGGGCGGACACCTGTCGGCTGCCTGACAACGCCACCAGGGTCGGGGTGTCCAGGACGAGGTGGTGCAGGATCACGCGGCCGCGCCCTGCTGTCGGCCGAACGCCTCCCGGAGCCTGTGGCCCATCGCCGAGCTTTCTTCGCCCGACACCTCGACACTGAAGTGCTCGGCCAGATACGCACGGGCCCGCTCGGCTCGCTCTTGCCGCTCTTCGTCGGTCAGGGTCGACTCGGCGAACTCCTGCATGAGGGAGCGGATCGACGTTCCCCGGGACTCGGCAATCACTGCCAGACGGTCCCGCACCTCGGCGGGTACCCGAATCATCGCGTCAGCCATGACCCGAGTATACGCCGGCGTATACTCATAGGGCCCCTGCCACCGCCGCGCTCGGTGGCGCACGGACCTGGCAACCGACCTCGTGGCGTTCCTCGGGCTGCTCGAAGATCCGGGGTGGTATGAGTGGTGAAGCGTCCCCTTGATCACGGACACCTGGAGACTGGGATCTGAGGTTCCAGAGGAAGTAGTGCCAGGTGGGAAGCAAGTACACGAATCGGTACTCGGACGAGTACAAGCGGGACGCGATCGAGCTCGTGCGGTCGTCGGGCCGGACGGTGACCGAAGTCGCCCGGGAACTCGGGATCAGCTCGGAGTCCCTGCGGGGCTGGGCGAAGAAGGCCCGCGCCGCCCAGGACAACGGATCGGGGCCCGGTGTCGTGCGGGCCGCCGACGATAGGGACGAGGAACTGAAGCGGCTGCGGAAGCTGACGGCTGAGCAGGCGAAGACGATCGAGATCCTGAAAAAAGCGACGGTGAACTCAACCCGTCAGCGCAACAGGGCTGCAATTCTAGCGGCGGGAGTGTCGTAGCCGAGGGTCTTGCGGGGTCTGTCGTTGAGTTTCGCTGCGAGGGCGTCGAGGTCGGCTTGCGTGACGTCGGCCATCGAGGTGCCCTTCGGGAAGTACTGCCGCAGGAGGCGGTTGGTGTTTTCGTTGGTGCCGCGCTGCCAGGGGCTTCGGGGGTCGGCGAAGAAGACGTCCATGCCGGTCCTCGCCGTGACGGTCTTGTGGTCGGCGAGCTCCATGCCTCGATCCCAGGTCAGCGTCCTGCGGATCTGCTGCGGCAGCTGCAGCATGGTCTGCGACAGGCGGCGGGTCACGGTGTGCTTGTCGCGGCCGTCCAGCTGCACCAGGACCGTGAACCGGGTGGCCCGGTCCACCACGGTGGCGATCTGCGTGACACCGCGGCCCACAATGAGATCGCCCTCCCAGTGGCCGGGGACGGTTCGGTCATTGGCCTCTGCGGGACGCTCCCGGATCGAGACGGCATCCTTGATCTGCGAACGCCACTGTCCGGAGACGGTGTTGTGGACGCTGCGACGGGTCGGCCGTCGGGTGCGCAGATGCTGCTGCAGCTTCTTGGCGAGAACGCCGCGGGCCTGGATAAACAGCGACTTGTAGATCGTCTCGTGGCTGACCCTCATGCCGGATGCGGAAGCATGATGCCTGCGCAGGTGGCCGGCGATCTGTTCAGGAGACCAGTCTTCGGCGAGCCGGCCCGCGACGAAGTCCCGGAGCTGGGTGTTCTGCGCCAACAGACACGGCTTTCGTCGCCGGGCGCGGTCCCAGGCCCGGTCCTCCGCGTCCGCGGCCCGGTACTTCGCCCTCCCCTTGTTCCGGGCGATCTCACGGCTGATCGTCGAGGCGGATCGGCCCAGGTCGCGGGCGATCTGCCGCATGGAATCCCCGCAGGCTAGACCGCGTGAGATCTCCTCGCGCTCAGCCCGCGTCAGCGTGCCAGGACGCCGCTTGCGGACCGCAGGCACGTAGCCACCATTGGCCTTGAGGATCGTGAAGATCGAACCCGGCGGACGCGCGAGGGCACGACCGATCTCGCTGATCGACTCGCCCGCCTTCCACCGATTCCACAACTCCCGCTTCTGCTCGTCCGACATCCCCGGACGGCCCAACCGTGCCATGCAATACCTCCATCAAGATGATCTCTTGGGGTGTTGCGCTGACGGGTTGAGTTCACCACCGCCTTCTTCGTGAAGGAGAGCGACCGGTGAGCGAGATATGCCGGTTCATCCACGCGGAGAAGGCGAATTACACGATCACGCTGCTCTGCAAGGTGATGAAGACCGCCCGCTCGACGTACTACGCGTGGGTTGCCGGAGCCGAGGCCCGCGAAGCGAGGCGACGGGCGGACGGGGTTCTGGCGCACGAGATCACGGTGATCCACATCGCGTCCCGGCGAAACTACGGTGTCCCGCGCGTCACCGCCCAACTGCGCCGGCAGGGACGGGTGGTCAGCCGCAAACGGGTGGAGCGGGTCATGCGGGAGAACGGCATCGCCGGCAACAGCCGGCGCACTGGACGCCGCAGCCTGACCAAGGCCGACACCAAGGCCGCCCCGTCGCCCGACCTGGTCGGCCGGGACTTCACCGCAGGCCGCCCCGGAACGAAGATCGTCGGGGACATCACCTACATCCCCACCGCCGAGGGCTGGCTCTACCTCGCCTCGTGGTTGGACCTGGCCACCCGCGAGGTGATCGGGTACTCGATGGCCGACCACCACCGCGCCGACCTCGTCATCGACGCCCTCGACGTGGCCGCCGCGCTCGGCCGCCTGGAGCCCGGCTGCGTGATCCACAGCGACCGCGGATCCGAATACACCTCCAGTCAACTGCGCCACAGAATTGGCGCGTTGGGGCACCAGTAAAGCATGGGCCGGACCGGAAGCTGCTTCGACAACGCCGCCGCGGAGAGCTTCTGGGCTGTCCTGAAAGAAGAGATCGGCACCCGCTTCTGGCCCGACCGGGCCACCGCCCGCGCCGACATCTTCGACTTCATCGAAACCTTCTACAACAGACACCGCCTGCGCAAGCACATCGACTGGGGATACCTCACGCCCCACGAGACACGCCTGCGCTACCGGCAGACCAAGCCCTCGCGGCATAACAAAGACGTGTCCATGATCACGGGGAAACTTCAATTCGGTGCTGTGTAGTCGCAGTGCGTCGGCCGTTTGCTGAGGTCAGGCCGATGGTTTCAGTCGACGACCTCGCTGACGGCGGCGCGGACGCCTACCTGGTATCACCACCAGTGGACGCCGCCGCGGCATACGGCCACGCATCCCCGGCACGTGCACCACCGCCGGGCCCGCGCGCCCGCCCGCATTCCTCACCGCCAGGTGACACCGGCCTACGACATGCGGTGCCTGTGCAAGGCGCGGACACCGTCGTCCCGCAGGCCGCGTCAATGTGCCACGACACCCACGGCCGCTGAGCTGCGCAGCAGTGCGTGGGTCCAGCAGGAGCCCCGCTACTACGATTTGCGGGCGACTCCCGCGTACAGCGGCACGATCTCGTCGGCCGCGTCGGCCGCAGTCGAGGAGGCGATGGACAGCGCGGGCGTGTCAGCGAGCGGGGCAGAGGGGCGCCACCGTTCGATGACCTCCAACCCCGGTTCCACCAGGTCGAGCCCGTCGAAGAACGCCGCGACCTGCTCCTGCGTGCGGGAGGTGACATTGGAGCCTTCCTGATTGAGCCCCTCAGCCGCCGCGCCGACAGACGGAGCGTCGAAGTCGCGCGTGAGATGCGTGATGACCAGCGCGCTCCCCGCCGGCACGGCGTCCATCAGGCGCCGCACGATGTCGTACGGGTCGGCGTCGGCCGGCAGCCAGTGCAGGACCGTCAGCAGCATCACGGCGACGGGTTCGTCAAAGTCCAAGGTCCTGCGTGCCTCGGCGAGGATGGTGTCAGGCTCGCACAGGTCACCGTGCACGTAGGCGGTGCGGCCCTCCGCGGTGCCCTGGTGCAGGGCGCGGGAGTGGGCTAGCACGATCGGATCGTTGTCGGCGTAGACGACACGGGCGGCCGGATCCACGTCCTGGACCACCTGGTGGAGATTCGGCTCGGTCGGGATGCCCGTGCCGATGTCGAGGAACTGCCGAATCCCCGCCTCGGCCGCCACGTAGTGCGCGGCCCGGTGCATGAACGCCCGATTCTCCACCGCGGTCGGACGCGCGATCGGCATGACCTCCAGCAGCCGCGCGACGGCATCCCGGTCCGGCTGGTAGTTCGTCTTGCCACCCAGCAGGAAGTTGTAGACACGGGCGGAGTGCGGCCGGTCCGTTCGCAGGTCCAGCGGCGGCCGCCAGGACTCGAATGCTGACCCGCTCAGACCGTTCTGTGATGTCATGCCAAATCCGTTCCTACGCCGGAGCCTGCCGCAGCACGCGCTTGAACCCGCAATCGTAGTACTCCAGTTGCGGGTCCACGGCCCCGCAGCAGCTCAGCTCTTCCCGAGGTTCGGTGGAGGGCAGCGCGTGAGTGAACGCCGCGGCCACGCGGCCCTTCACCAGGTCCGCGGGTTCGGTGAAGGGCCGCGTGTACTTCGGCGTGACGGAGCGTGTCGCGCCGTCTGTATCCGCTCGTGGGCAGACGGCGCGCAGGTGCCCATCCACAGCCGCCGGGTTGCCGTCCAGGTGCGTCGGCCGCCCGCAGGTGCGCACCGCAGGATGTGGCCGGTGCGGTCACTGGTGCGTTCCCGAAGTCGCCCCCGCAGTGCCGCGTGCGGCGGTGCGCACCATCCGCATCGGGGTGCGTGTGGTGGTGCGCCCACCGGCCGCACCGGGGTGCGCTTGCCGGAGTGGAGGTCAGGAGCCGCCACGGTCCCGAAGCCCCGCCCCAGCGCCGGCCCGACCTGACAGCGCCGCAAGCCTGCCCGGTCTGCTGGCCGGCCCGACCCCACCCCAGGACTGGTGGGTCAGGCGCAGTTGTTGAAATTGGCGTACGAATACGACAGCAGGTGGTGGTCGCTGCCGATGTACATGCCCCAGATCCCGTCCGTGTTGCGGGTGAAGGTCACGTACCGGCCGGTGAAGATCGAGTCTGCGGTTTCACCGTTGTAGGTGAGCGTGAGATAGCTGGATGTGCTGTCGTCCCTGATGTGAGTGAGCATCGCCTCCTCAAGGGTCGCCGGGCCTACGACGCCGTCGGCGGTGGTGCGGGGAAAGTCACTCTGCCAGTTCAAGGTGGCCGATCTGGTCCCGCTGCCGAAGACGCAGTCGATCTTCGAGGTGGACGTGAGGTATCCGTCCGCCCAGAGGATGGCTTGCCACATCGCCGCGGCGTTGCTGTGGGAGTGCGACGAGGTGGAGATCGGGCCCTCGTCGTTCATGTCGTCGGTCCAGGTCCCGGAGCCAGAGACGTAGCCGCTGCTGGTGCCGGCGGACGCGGGGCTGATCGTGCCGGCGAGGGCGCCGAACGCGAGGAGCGCGGCGACCGCGACGGACTTCGTGCGTAGGTTCATGGATCACCTCGGGTAGGGGCTTCTTCAGAAGCCGTATCTGGGGGCGGCGCGGGGTGGACCGCGCCGCCCGGCTTGCACCACTGACATTGCCGGGCATTCCTGGCCTCTCACAGCGACCGCCGCCGGTTGACGTACTTGTGGACCGTCCTACCCTCTGACCTGTGCAGATGCCGCCGTGCATGACGAAGCCGTGGGACGCGGCGGGCACGTCGGGCGGCGGGAGGGCTGGCCGAAATGCGCGCTGCGCAGCGGGCGGATCACCTGCCATGGCGCGGGAGGGCGGTATATAACAACTGCCCAGGAGGCGAGTAGCACGCCTCCGCGGGCATAACGGGTGTGGGGTGGAACATGCCGCGGTGGAAGGAATTACCGAGTTCGCTCGACGAACGGGTGCGGAACTTGATCGTCCAGATGCGCCGGCTGAAGGACCGTAGCGGGCTGAGTCTGGCGTCGCTCCAGACCAAGACCAGTTACAGCAGTTCGTCCTGGGAGCGCTACCTCAGCGGGCGGGCCCTGCCGCCGCGGAAGGTGCTGGAGGAACTGGCGCGGGTGAGCGGCGTCGACCCGACACGGCTCCTGGTCCTCCACGAACTCGCCGAGGAGGCGTGGAACCAGGAAACCACCGGAGCACCGGCGCCGGAGACACCGGAACCGGTCGTGGACACAGCGGAACCGGAGAATGCGCGGCGGCCAGTGGTGCTGATCGGTGTCTGCGTGGCCGTCGTTCTCGGCGTGATCCTCGCCGGCGTGCTGATCGCGGCGCCGTGGAAGGGCGGCGGACACGGGAGGAACGGCGCGGCTTCGGCCCGGCACAACTCGGCACCGGCGTCCCGCGGCGCTTTCGCTTACAAGGCGGGGAAGACCTATCCGTGCACGGTGCGCCGGGAGAACGGCCGGCTGTCCGCGGGCTACAGCGATACCAGCACCGCGCTGCTGTCCGGTCCGGCCTGGGACGTCGTGGAGGCACAGTGCCTGCTGGGCTACCACGGTTTCAACCCGGGTGGTGTCGACGGCGTCATCGGGCCCAGGACCACGCGGGCCGTCAAGCGCCTGCAGCAGAAGGCCGGCGTGGCGCCCGACGGCGTCGTGGGCCCGCAGACATGGCCGGCACTGCGGAAATGACGGACACCGCACCCCCGCCCGCATGCAAGCGGCTGGCCGAGGCGCTGCAGGACCTCAGATCCCGGACCGGCCTGACCCTGACCGCGCTGGCCGAGTGCACCGCATACAGCAAGTCCTCCTGGGCGCGCTACCTCAACGGCAGGCAGCTCGCGCCCCGCGAGGCCGTCGAAGTGCTGTGCACCATGGCAGGACACCCACCGGGACGCCTGGTGGCGCTGTGGGAACTGGCCGAGCTGGAGTGGAGCGGCCGCCACAGGACGTCGGCCGCACCGCCGCTACCGCCCCCCGACCAGCCTGTCGGCGGCGAGGCGCCCGCACACCGCTGGAACACCCGGCGGCGGCGGGTGCTCGCCGCGGCGGCATGCGCGGTCACGCTGGCGGCTGCCACCTGGCTTGCGACCTTCCACGTTACGCACACTGGAGACACCGCGGGGCGAACCGCATCCTCTGCCGGGCCCGCACCGGGGTGCCGCGCCCAGAAGTGCACAGGCGAGGACCCGGAGACGATGGGCTGCGCGGCGCCGGAGCAGACCCGGCGACTGGGCCCGCCGTACCGGACCCGCACCGGGGCGCGCCTGGTAGTTGTCCTCAGCACGCGGTGCCACGCCGCGTGGGCGCTGGCGTGGAACACCCGCACTGGTGACGCATTCGAGCTGTCGGTCCCCGGCGGCACGGTGGAACAGGTCAAGGTGGCCGACTCCCTCGACGCGCAGGACCCCCTCTTCACGCCCATGACCGACTCCGGTGACCTGACCGGCCTGCGAGCCTGTTTCACACCGACGGCCAGCAGGCAGGAATGCGTCCACGTCCACGGCTGACCGGCGCTTTGGGGTCCGGTGCCGCCTGGCAGAAGCTGTCTCCTTTGAGTGGGTGTTTCGGGCAGGCGACAGCCAATCTGCCGACCGGCGGTTTGAAAACGATCAGTCGCGGGCGGCTTCGCGGGAGTCGGGCTGCCGGGCCCGGCGGGACTGGCGCTTGGTGATTCGCCTGGTCATTAGGGTGATTGCGGCCCTGATGACGCGCGCCGCCGTCAGACCGACGGCACCTGCCTCGGACCAGGGTCATTGAACGCGCTGATGGCTGCGTGAGGGGGCGTCGGGGCGAGCGGCGTGGTGCCGCTCATGTCGGCATCTTGCGTATGGGCCGCTTCGACGGTCGCGGCGGCTGTGGAGCCCACGAACCCTCACGACCGGCGCATTGCTATGCGGGTGGGTCGGTGAGTCGGCGGAGTGCGGCGTCGCGCAGCGTGGTGAGGAGGGCGGGGACGTCGTCGGGGGTGGCGCTGGTGATGGTGAGGAGGCAGCTGAGGAGGGCGCGGGCGATCGTCTCGGTCTGCTCGGCTGTGGCGGCGGGTGCGAGGGTGGTGAGTGTCTCGGTGAGTACCCGCGCGATCCGCACGGTCGGGTCGGAGCGCATGGCGGCGGCTGCGATCTGCAGCTCGTGCGGCGGCAGGTCGTCGTGGATGCCGTGGTGAGCGCTCAGGAGTTGCTGGAGGATGTCGTTCCCGAGTTGGGTGACCAGGACGGCCGTGGGCGTCTCGCCGGGCCGGTGGTCCAGGAGCGCGGCCTGCTCGCTCAGGTTCTCGTTCCAGACGGCCTCGAGGTAGCCGCAGGCGCGCAGGACGTCGTCTGCCGGCAGGGGGTTGCTCACTGGTACTCCCACACGTTGTCGGTCTGCGCCTGGTCCAGGTCGAGTTGTACGAGCAGGCCGCGGTGGTCGGAGGCGCCCGCCGTCGGATCGAGCAGCCGGTAACGGGTGATGGCCTCGCGCAGCGGCGCGAACACCCACAGCTGATCGATCCGGTCATCGGTCCCGGTGCGCCGCAGCAGGTCCTCGTCGCCGGTGCGTTCCTAGAGCTCCCAGGCCGCGTCGACGTAGCCGGAGTAGGACAGCATCTCGGCGACGCGCCGGTCAAGGACCGGAACGGGCCCGTCGCCCGACTCGCTCGGCAGACGAGTCCTGCTCGAACGGCTGTACGGACGCATCGATGCATAGCCGGGAGCCGGGTGACTGGGGGAGTGGGGCGGGTAGTTGATGTCGCCTCCGACGATCGCGTACGGGCCGTAGCGGTAGGCCCGCGTCGCGACCAGTTTCGCCTCGGCTCGTGCGCGGTCCGCGCTGAAGGGATCGAGGTGTGCTGGGGCGACGGCGAGCGGCGCCGGCAGTCCGAGGTCGAAGGTGGCGACGCCGAAGCCGTGCAGGCTCTGCGCGGCGAAGTCGATGTTCCAGCGGGTCCAGCGGCCCATCGTCTCGCGCCGGTAGAACAGGACCGGGGGCATGCCGGAGCTGGACGGCGGGAGCGGGCAGGCGTCCATGTCGAGGTCGCGCATCGCGCGTGCGAGCTGTCGGTGCCCAAACGCCGACCAGCCGACAGCCTCGCACCCCAGCACCAGATCCGGCGCCACGCCCGATGCACGGATCCGTTCCACGAACAGCGGCCAACGGTCCTCCGGATCCCCGTCCCCGTTATGCAGGGCGCCCTGCTGGAAGTTCTGCACCCAGATCGAGATCGACCTCGTCATACCACCCCCCTTCGCCTGCCGCGCCGCCATCGAGGACACCGTACGGCCAGCTGTCCGCAGCTGTGCCGTGGTGCCAGTTGCAGACGCGCGTTGCGGGCCCGGCGGGGGATCCGGGGGAGTCCATACCGGGGACGATATGGGGACCGATTGCGGCCGCGCGGGGCGACTGCGCACGATTGCGCATATTCCCCGGAGGTCTTTCGTCGTTTACTCACGCCCCGTCAAGCGCGGCCTGGGCACGGCTGATCAGGCGCCGTGCGGTGGTGTCGTAGGCGGCGGAGTCGGCGAGCCACTCCCAGGCCCGTTCGTACAGGGTCACGCTGTCCTGGTCGTCCAGCCACATTTCCGCGTTGATCGTCTCCACGATGACCAGGCGCCGGTCGTAGATCCAAGACCCGTGCGCGGGTGTGCGGCCCAGTTGGGCGCCGAGCGGGATGATGCCCAGTTCGACGGTATCGAGGCCGATCAGCGATCCTAGGCGGTCCAGTTGCTGGGCCATCACCTGCGGCGGGCACACCAGCATGTACAGGGCCGCCTCCCAGACCAGGAATCGGAAGGTCTTGCCCGGCTCGTAGAGCGCTGCTTGCCGGCGGATCCTCGCCCGCACCGCGTCCTCGATGTCCTTCGAGACACCCTGGAAGGCCGCGGCGCTGGAGAGCATCGTGCGCGCGTACTCGGGTGTCTGGAGCAGGCCCGGGATGCGCGCGGTCTCGACGCCCCGGATCATCTTCGTCGCCGCGGTCTCCACGATCGCGACCTCTTGCCGGGCCCGGTGCCCCGCAGACCGCTGCCGGCGCCACGAGCGGTACTGCGTCTCCAACCCGTTGCGGCGCGCAACGAGCTCGCCCGCGAGGTCGGTCCGGCCGACCGCGTCCGCCCAGGCCCGCAGGTCCGCCTCGGACGGCGTCTGCCGGCCGTTCTCCAGCCGGCTCACCTTCGAGCCCTGCCAGCCCAGCAGCGCGGCCAGGCTCTTGCCGTCCAGCCGTGCCTCGGTGCGCAGTTCACGCAGCCGCGCACCGAGCGCGATCCGGCCGGCCTGGTAGTCGGTGCTCACCGCAGCGACGGTACCTGCGCCTGGAAGAGGCCGGTGGGGGCGGCGTGGTGCCAGGCGGCGTCCCGCACCTGGCACGCGGCCAGGACCTGGACAGGGTCCTCGGTGACGGTGACACCCACGGTCCCGTCCGCGTCATCGAAGTGGAGGCGCACCAGCAGACGCGAGTCGAACAGCCAAAAGTCTTCTCGCGGCAGGTTCAACCTGTCGGCGTCCGAGCGCCACAGATTCCGGACGTCCTCGCCCGCCTGCACGTTGCCGAGCCCCGTGGCGAGGAGGTAGCGCTGGCCCTCGCTGGGCGGAGCGTCGACCACGCGGACGCGTTCGATCCTCTTGCCCTCGCCGACCTGACGGCGCACGTTGACGGCCCAGGGCCGCCCCGCGTCGTCGGGCACCGTACCGGTGGCAAGGAAACGGGCGTACTTCTCGCTGCCCCGATCAGAGCCGTACCCGCGCCGCGTCTCCAGCCGCCAGGCCGTGTGCTCGAAATCCTCGAAGAGGTGGCCGACGTCAGCGAACGGGATCAGATCCGGCACGCCTACTCCTTGGGGGCGAAGCGTACGAGGAGCTCTCGCGGGATGCGGACGAAGGTCTCACCGGCCTTCACGTCCCGCAGCTGGGCCAGGTGCCCGGGATCGGTCTCGACGTCTCCCTGCACCAGGATCTCGCCGGTCTCCACGACCTCGTAGAGGGTGGGGCAGTCGCCGTTCTCACTGGTCGTACCGATGAACCTCAGCGTCATGATGGCCTCCGGGCCCGGTAGGGGAGGATCCAGAATGCGCCGGACCGCTTGCACCCGGCAGGCGATTGCAGCAGATTGCGCAAGGAGGGGCAGGGCAGGGGCCCGGGCATGACAGGACGTGCGTGCCTGGGACAGCCTTATTCACTGCCCTACAGTCCTCCCTACACTCTCCCCTACAATCCTCCCTACAGTGCCTATGCTCGACGTCCGGGCGTTGACGCAGTGGTCCGCTGCCGCGGACAGGATCAGTCATCCGCCGCTTGCTCTGGTCTTCGCCAAGGACGTCACCGCCACGGTCCTCGAGCGCCGTATCGCTACGGTCCGGGACCTCTCCCGAGCCTGCTGGTCCGCCCCGTGGACCAGCTACCAGGGCTTCGGGGCCGGGGGCGCGCGGGAGGACGACGGATGGCGCGAGTACGAGGACGTCATCCTGGTCATCACCACCACCCTCGCCCAGCTGCAGAAGCACGGCCCACACGGAGAGGTCTGGACACGCTTCGGCCGCTCCCAGCCCCAGTCCCTCACCAACGCGCTCGCCCCCCGCAACACCCACGAGGACTACATGGCGCGGAATGAGCGCCCTCAGGCCGCGAGACGTCCCCTGCCGGGTCAAGGCGGTAGCCCCCAGGGGATGCCAGCAGCGGATCCGCGGGCGGCTCCGGAGGCAGACCCATGGGCGGACGGCCTCCGACCTGGAAATGCCCCTCGTGCGGCACTGCGACCTCCACTGTGGCGCCGGGATTGGACGGCTACGCTCCCGAGTCGGGCGGCCGGTGCCCGCGCTGCGAACAGCTCCACCGCGAGCTCACCCGGAGCCGCACACAGGCCGGCGTCCTGGCGCGCTTGCGGGCACGCGCGGAGGGACGTCACCCAGCCTCCCCAGAAGCCTGAGATGACGGCGCGTTGAGAGTTCAGTGCCGGCCGGAGGCGCAGTCTGAGGTCGCGTCACCGGCCGGCGAGTGCCCTTTCCGGGGTGCGCACGCGTGAAGCGATCCGGTGGGGCGTTTCCGAGTGTGCCGTACCGCGGGATGATCGCGTGAACGGGCGCGTCACTAAAGCCGCGCGTTGTCTTCAGACCAGGAGAACCAACGCCGACAGACGAAATCTTCGCCGAGCCGGCATCGGTGATCCGCATGACGCATGTTGCGATATGGGCCGGCCGTCATACGGCAGCCGGCTGCGGCAGTTCCAGCACCCCGGCGATCTTCCGTGCGAGCGCCGCTACGTGGGGTGGCAGATAGCTCTCCAGTGCGTCGACGTCGTCACACAGCCGGGCGCGCAGCGCGTGCAGACATGCCTCGGTGAACAGCCTCTGCTCATCGGGCTCGGACATCAGTCCGCCTTCCGCACACCCCTGGCCCATCGAGAAACCGCATCTGCGCGTCCCGACCGTCCTCGGGGGAAGCGGCGTGCCGAGCATCCCGGCGACCGCCTGCCGGTCCGAATCCCTTGGGCCGGCCGCCCGGCTGCGCTGCTGCCGGGTCTGGAGGTACGAGGCGAGGGTGTCCAGGGCCAGCCTGAGTGTCGTCCCGTGCACGCGTGGGACGACGAAGGTGAGCCGCTGGTGCTGTGGAAGAAGGAACATGGGACGGCCCTGACCCTTTCCCAGTCCTTCCGCTTCGGCCCTCGCCTCGCCGACGAAGTCAACGGGTGGCTCGCCATCGTCGACGCGTCCGGCGTCGCGCCGCGACCCTGGGCATGGGCCGAACGGGTCCATCTGAGCCGGTCTGTGGGGGTGGGCCGCTGCGATCGCGATCTTGCCTGGCCCGCCGGGTTATGGTCCGCGTGGAAACGCTCCCTGAGGCAGTTCCTGCTGCTCCCGCTGGTGTGCTTGGAGGCTCGCAGGTATGCCCCGTTCGTACTGCGGGCCGGCGGACGGGCGACGTGACTTCCTGGCGGGGCTCCGGTCGCGAGCGGGCGCCCTGCTCGCAGTGGCCGCTGCGGTGCTGAGCTCGTTGGTCATCACCACGCCCGCCGCTGCGGCCGTGCCCAGTTGCAGCGTCGGGGCTTACGTCACCGACCTCTACGCGGTGGATCCGATCAGGGGCACCGTGAACGCGGACCTGTGGCTGTGGAGCGTATGTCCACGCAAGGACCTTGCCGCTGTCCAGCGTCTCGAATTCACCAACGCGACGAAGACCATGTTGACAGCGCCTTCCAGCGAGAAGGTGGACGACGAGTACTGGACTCAGGTCAAAGTGTCCGGGACCTTCCGGCAGGCCCTGGACCTGACGGACTTCCCGTTCGACAAACAGGTCATCCGGATCCAAGTTGAGGAAAACAAGCTGGACAAGTCGCGATTCGTCTACCGGGCGGATGTGAAGAACTCCACGTACAACCCCAGGATCCATCCCGCCGACTTCAAGATCACGCAATTCCGGATCGGTGTCGGGGACGCGCCCTACAGGACGAACTTCGGCGATCCCCGGCTCGAACAAGGAGGAAGCAGCCGCTACTCCCAGCTGATGATCGAGTTCCAGCTCACCCGAGAGGGCATCACAAGTTTCGGCAAGCAGATCCTGCCAGTATACGTGGCTTTCCTGGTCGCCCTGATCTCGTTTCTGATCTGGTCGAAGGACAACGAGGTCGCCATGGTCGCGCGGCTCGGGATCCTCGGCACCGCGCTTTTCACGATCATGCTCAACTTGCGGGCAGTCGACGAGGCGCTGGGCACCTTCCTGAACGTGACGCTGGTCGAAGAGATCCACTTCATGAGCCTGCTCTACGTACTGATCGGTGTCGCCAACACCGCCTACGTCATGAAGCTGCTGACCGATCCCATGGTCCAACCGGCAGCACGGCGCTTCAACAAGCGCATTTTCGCCATCGCGACGGGCCTGTACGTCATCGCCAACATCGTCGTCATCTCCCTCACCGTGTCGTTCTGAGTCCGTGCACTGCTCGGCGGGCACACCAGCTGGGAGGCGTACTGCCGGGCGGAGCCCGGCATCTCCCGCGCGCAGGCCTACCTGCTCCTGGACGTCGCCCGCGCCCTGGCTGCGATCCACGACGCGGTGGCCCGCTCCGAGGCGTCTCGCACGCGAGACACCGACTCGGCCACCGCGGCTGTGCTCGACTTCGGCCTGTCCCAGCGCGCCCCGGTCGCCGTGGCCGGCCTCACGGAAACCGTCGCGGATCTGATCACCCGTCGTCCCGCCACGCTCGTCGGCAGCGGCCTGCGCGGCCTCGATGCGCCCGCAGTCCGCGCGGTGGTCCGCCAAGCCGTCCGCGACACCCACACCGCCCCGCCCCGCCGCCCGCCGAAGGGCCGGCCGATGCGACCCTCGCCGCACTGCACCGCACGGTCGACGACCTCACTTCGGGCAGCCACCCGATCGGGGAGCTGCTTCTCGAAGTCGCGCCGGCCTACCTGTCCGATGCCGACGCGGCCCACACGCTCGCCCCACTGTGCGAAGAGATCGGCGAAGAGCTTGACCACGGCCTCGCCGCCCGCCGCTACGCCATGACCGGCGACCGCCGCGCCCTACACGGCACCGTCCTGTATGAACGCCTCGCTCACAGGCAGGCCTGATCACGGCCATTCCTGTGTGCCTTTTTGGCCGTTGTGCTGGAATCGTCCGCGCGGTCGGAGGTCTGGCCGTCGCTATCCGTGCGTGCTGAAGTCTCCCGGACGCCTCGTCCTCACCGCCGTCGCTGCACTGACCGCCCTCTCCCTCACCAGTTGCAGCACGGACTCACCGCCGCAGCAGTCCACCCGGCTTCAAAAGGCCGCGGGTCTCAACGCCAAGATCGACGCTGTGAAGAAAAGGCTGAGCCCGAGCGACCCGCCGCTACGGATTGTGGTGGACACCGCCTTCACTCAGCGCTGAACCACCCGGCTCTTCCCTTGCGGGAGCGGCCGACCCCTCAGCCCACCCACCGGCGGGCTGAGGGGTCGGCCGGCCGAAAGCTCGACAGATGTCTGCCCGTCATGCAATCGAGGCTGGCGTTCGGACGGCCACTGTCACTGGACGTGGTTGGTCTCGATGCTGTCGTCGATCCGGAACGTGATGCCCGTCGTCTTGCCGGCTTCGGCGTCTGGATCAACGAGATCGACGAAGTCCACGAGCTTCCTGTAGAGCCGATTGCTACAAGCGGATGTGGTCGCATCGTCCACTACTGACCCCGCCTGCAACGAAACGAGCAGCTGGGCCAGATTGTGACCGGAAAGGATCACCTTCTGCATGCCATTCTGGCGTCCGCCCTCTGTCAGCTTGGTGATCCTCCCGTCCGGAAGGTTTGGGTTCTGTGTGAACTTGTCCTCGTAAGTTGGACAGCGGGTTCCGGTAATTGAGCGGGTGACGCTGTCAGTCCAGGTCGGCTTCCAGGTGCCGAACGCGAGGATTGCCATGAAGGTCCACGTGTCCTCATGGCAGACCAAGG
The DNA here is from genome assembly GCF_036250695.1 of Streptomyces sp. NBC_01497. Taxonomy (NCBI): domain Bacteria; kingdom Bacillati; phylum Actinomycetota; class Actinomycetes; order Kitasatosporales; family Streptomycetaceae; genus Streptomyces; species Streptomyces sp. NBC_01497. Next base: position 468,708 of record NZ_CP109428.1, read on the forward strand.
TCAGATAGGAGACGCCAGTGGCCACCTTGAGGTTCTCGTTGTGCACTGCAAGGTCGACGGCGTTGTCTGCGAGGGCTTTCTCGCGTGCCGCCCAGTCCTCTTCCAGCCAGTGCTTCTCTTGCTGCCAACGGTCAAGAGCGATCTGCCGCTCCAGCGCCTTGCCCGCCCGGTACTCCTCGCGCTATGTCTTGAGCATCCACTCTCCCCATCACTGAAAGTGCAAAGAGTATGCCTGTCCGTGTCCAGGGTCGGTAGTGCACCCTAAGCCGGAGGCAGGCGCGATCGGCTCTGTAGGGCGCCCACCTGCAGGGGCGGGCCGCTCGTCGACAACTTAAGTGGCCGGCACCCTCAGTCCGCCCGAAGGCGGGTGACGCGGGTGCCGGCCGACCCAAGACACCACCCCAAGGGGCGTGTGCTCGCCCCGCAGGTTGTCGCCCCCCGGCCGGTAGGTGAACCTGTAGTGTTGTTTTCTCGACACGTTTTCCGGTGGAGTGCCGGACGCGGGAGGCCCTGAAAATGATCCGTGCCGGACGCCGGCACCTGGTGCGCACTCTGGCCGACATCGCCGCGCAGCAGGACGTTGCTCTACAGACCCTGCTCAACACCCGCCAGCACCAGGCGGAGGGCTTCCCCGCGCCGTTGAACGCGGGCCGCACCCGGCTCTACGACGGAGAGCAGATTGACGCGTTCCTGGCCAGGCGCCCGGTGCCGCCGCTGCCGGCGAGCGATGAGGAGGAGGACCTCCTGGACCGTCAGGAGGCCGCCGCGCTGCGCGGGGTGGAGCCGTACCAGTGGGACACCCGCAAGAAGAACCCGGCCGTGGCCGAGCACCTGGTCCTCATCCATGGTGTCGAGCACTGGCCCCGCCACGTCGTACGCGACCACACCCCCACGCCGCGACGGCACGCCGGTGGGGGCGGGGGTGGCCGGCCCACCGGCGCAGGCGACCAGGTCCCGCGCGATCAACTGCACGCGCGCGTCGCGCAGCTCCTGGACGACGACCCCCACCTCACCGCGGCCGGCGTCACCGACAGGCTCGGCGTGCACCGCAACACCGCCCAGAGCGCGCTGACTCAGCTCCGCGCGGAACGCATGGCCGACCGCATGCAGGAGCGCGAGCTGAATACCGCGCAGGCCGCCACAGACCTCGGCTACCCGCCCGGCCTGACCCGCCGCGCCGCCGTGCGAGCCGAGGCGGTCCTGCGCGGCCGCCAGGTGCTGCCGTACCTCGCCGACGTCGCCCAGGCGCTCCACACGCAAGGGTGGACGTCGTCCGGCACCGCGCCGGCCGTTCAGTACCCCGACAACGTCTGCGTCGCGGTGCTCGTGCTGGATGCGCCCGCGGCGCCGGCCCCGGCCTTGGCGTGGTCCGAGCAGCACGGCTGGCGCACCGCGACCTCCCGCCGCCACCCCCTCGGACGGGGCGCAGCACGGCCCCCGCCCGGCGACGGCGTATGCCACCTCGCCACCGGCATCACCCCCGCCCCCGCCGCCCTCGTCCAGGCGCTGTACACCACCGGCTGACCCAACCCGCCCCACCGCGCACCGCCTGGGCCCCCAGGACCCCCTGGGGGCCCGCGGCATGCCCGCACCAGCACACCCGGGACCCCAGGGCGCGCCGGAAGGCCAACACGGCGCAGGGCCGCGACCGGGCGGGGCGCAGCAGCGGGCAGGGCGCGGACCGCCCCGTCGAAGTGAAGTTCCCTCAGCGGGGAGCGGCCGCGCCGGGGCCTGGCCGCTCCATATGGGTTGACCTGCGTAAACGTTCCCTCATAGGTAGATCAGTAAGCAAGTTAGAGATGCACTTGTCTTATTGGTCGATAGCAACATCCGACCAACACCCAAGACCACCAACGCACTTGAAGGGGATACCCATGCTCGCAACCAACCTCGCCCTCGTCATCCGCCCCGACGCCACGTTCGACGTCATCGACTGGCCCGCCGACGGCGCCACCCTGCGCACCCTCTACACCGCGCTCAACTGCGACTACGTCGACATGGTCGACGTATCCCCCGAGCTGTCCATGTGGCTGGACGACAGCGGAATCACCATCGGATCCCCCGTCAACATCCCCGCCACCAACCACCGAGGCGACACCATCGGCCTCACTCGCGAACAGTGCGACATGGTCCTCGGAATCATCGGAATCGAAACCCCGACCATCCCGCACCAGCACACCAAGTAACTCCCCAATCCCCGGCGGCCGGGGAGACGAACTCCCCCGACCGCCCGGCCGCCACACGCCCCCAGCGCCTCACAGCGGCCCGTCGGATGAACTCTCCGGTCCCCTTCTCCCCGCGCGCCAACAGCCCGAGTCGAGCCGCCCCATGGGCCCGCTCCTCGCCCCCGCGCCCCTCACACGCCCAAGGAACCCCTGTGATCCCGGTCAAGAGCACCGAAGAGCAGCGCGACGCCTACACGCGAGCGATCACCAGCACGTTGGACGCCGCCCCGCCGGACCAAAAGCGGCGCGGACGCGAGCGGTACGCCACGGCCCATCAATTCGCGGTCGGGATCTCCAAGGGAGCCACCTCGAAAGGCGCGGGAGTTCTCGCCGCACTGTCCGCCAACAAGTCATGGCGCAGAATTACAGGCTCGCCCGAAAGGCATTCATGGAGGGCACGGCAAGCGGACACGTCCGCGACGCGGTCACGAAAGCCAACCGCATCATGGCCGGTACCGGCCCCACCGAAGTTCTCCCCATGCACATCAAAACGGGATACTTCTATGTGTGCATCGCCAACCCCGAAGACGGGCAAGCGGCAGTGATTGGCCGTCACGCGCACGACATCGCCGTAAGAGAGATCTACGGCCAAAGGGAAAGGGGGCTCGGCGAACTCGGGCGCTACAACGTACTGGCCGACTGCTACCGAGCCGCCACACGAGAAATCGGAGAGGTACCCAGCAAAGTTCAGGCCGTCACGCCGGCAGCGCACATCGAGCTGAAGGCCCCCTCGTACCGTGGAGTCCGTGATACCAGGGGAAACAGAGGTTCATAGGGTCCGAGCAGCAGAAGTACGACGCCGAGTTTCGTGAGGGTGCTGTACGCATCGTGATCGAGACGGGCAAGCCGATCCCGGAGGTCGCCGAAGACCCGGGTGCTCATCCGGGGATGCTGCCCGCTGGGTCTCGCGCTGGAGGAGGAATGGATCGGCCTCCTCGGACCGGCCCGCGCCCGCCGCTTCGGGCGGCCGACTGCGGGAAGGCGAACGCGCTGAGCTGGAGCGGTTGCATCGCGAGATGGGTGAAAGGAACGCGAGCTGGAGATGGGGCGTGATGTCTTCAAACAGTGCATGGCCTTGTGGGTGAAGTAGCTGCCGCGGACCCGGCCCGGCTGGCCGGGGTGATCAGCGGCTGCAAGGCCGGGCAGAACATTCCGCACGCCGTGTCCTGCCGCGTGCTGGGCGTGCGCCAGTCGCGGTTCTACAAGTGGAAGGACAAGCCTGTCACCGCCCGCGAGGTGCGGCGAGGACAGCTGGCCGACGCCATCCGGCGCGTCTTCGACGCCTCGGGCGGCACCCACGGCTCACCGAAAGCGTGGATCACGCTCGCCCGGGAGGGATGGCGCATCTCGGTGAACACCGTCGCGAAGACCATGGCAGAGCTCGGTCTGGCCGGACGGAAGGTCCGCCGACGCCGCGGTCTCACCCGCCCGGGCCGGCGGGCCGCGGCACCGGACTTCGTGCGCTACGACGCCCCGGACCAGGTAGGGGCCGGCGACATGACCGAGATCGTCACAAGTGAGGGCAACCTGTACCTCGCCACGGTGATCGATGTGTTCTCAGGTCGTCTGCTCGGCTACGCGATGGGTGCCCATCGCGATGCCGAACTCGTCCTGGCCTCAATGCACATGGCCGCCGCCACCCGCGGCGGAGACGTGAAAGGCGTGATCTTTCACAGCAGAGGCAGCGAGTACGTCTCCCGCCACTTCAAGCGGGCCTGCCGGAAACTCGGCGTGACCCAGTCCATGGGACGCGTCGGGTCGTGCTTCGACAACGCCGTCAGCCAGGCGTTCAACAGCGTACTCAAGGTCGAGTACGTCCACCGGCGCACCTTCGCCACCCGCACCGAAGCCCGGCTGAAGATCACCACATGGATCACCGGCTCCTACAACACCCGCCGACTACACGGCGTATGCGGATACCGCAGCCCAATCGACTACGAAAACAATCACCAGACCGGCTCCGACCTTGAGCTGGCCGCATAGAAGAACTCCACACTTCGAGGGGATTGACACGAGGACCGCTCCCAGGGCCGCACCGGCAACGCGCCCCGCGTCATGGCCGGCCTCCGCAACACCGTGATCACCCTGCTGCGTCTCCACGGCCACCACAACATCGCGCCGCCCTACGGCATCACGCCCGTGACACCGACCGACCCGTCAGCCCCTTCCTGGCCGCATGATCAACAGCTTGCCGGGGCCCTGACCCGCAACATCCCCACCCCGGGGGCTGAACCGCACCAGCCAACACCAACGTCGTACCAGAAAAGAGTCCACCCATCCCCGACTCAAGCGTTGTCCCGTAACTCAGGGCATGAAGTCGGCGGGTCACCACAGGCAGATCCGATTGTCCGATCGTGCCCCAAATCACGGCCTCAACCCGATCCTGATCAAGTAGGTCGAACCCGACAGTGGTAAGGGCTGTCCAGAGTTACAGAACAGCCCTTAACAAACCAGCCCCCACCTACACGAAAGGCAAACCCCATGCCACACAACGAGGCCGCCCAGCGCCAGATCGAGGCCGCGTACGTAGAAGAACTCCGCAAGCTGGGGCCGGAAGACCCCCTCCCCAGCAAAAGAAGTTCCCCTCTTGGCGGGTACCTGGTGAGGATGCGGTCACGCGGGTCGGCCGGAAAGCCGGGCCCAGAGCTGTGCGAGGAGCTAAGGCGGTACGACCTCGAATTCACACAAAGGGTGACTGGCGGCAACTGGTTCCTGCCGTACCTCACCAAAGAGCAGCAGTACGCGACAAAAGCAAAAGCGCAGCGCAAGGCTATAGATGCAGGCGCGCACCAATCCTTCTCGCGTTTTTTGGGGTCCGAGGCCGCGTACGTAGAAGAACTCAACAAACGGAATGTGGGAGAACTGCCCGTCCAGAGGGATGCCGGCCTTGGTCGGTACTTGAGCGACATGCAGAAAAAAGGTCGGGCCAGTGTGTCGGAAGGGATGCATGATGCGCTGGGTCGGCAGGGCCTGTTCGTCGTCCGGAAGGACGGCAAATGGCACCTGCCGAAGGGCTACAAGGCGTCAAGTAAAGAGTTCGAGTCCATTTTGAGGAGTGCGGCGGGCCCTTCGTGGTCGGGGGACGTGTCTTACCCGGCCGGAGAACGGCAGCCCTCCACGTCACAGACCACGCGATCCCAGTGGTCACCGCCCGGCTTCGAGGGGGAAGGCAGTTCCCAGACACCGGCCCTCCCCGGCCGCACGCCCTCGCCGTATCAGTCCTTCCCCGCACCGACCTACCCCAGACTCCAGGAAGCACCCACGAACCACCAGCCCCAACAGCAGTACGGCAGCACACCCACCCAGCCCTATCCGCAACACCCGCACCACACCCTGCCCGCACCCACCCACCCGGCGTACCAGCGGCCCGCCACCTCCTCCCTCTCCAGCCTCGCCGACGCCATACCCGGCATAACCCACCTCACCCAACTACAGCCCACCGCATCCCACCAACAGCCCCCGACCCCCTCCACACAGCCATACCCCCAGTACCCGCACCAGCCGCACCCGGGACCGCACCACCAGCCGCCGAACACACAATCCGCCCGCCCCAACCCCCCAACCCCCCAAAGGCAGGCACCCTACACACCCCGCTACCTCCCCCTACCGCCCCAGAACACCACAACGGGACTCCCAAGCTCCTCATCCACACGCCCAACCCAACCCCCCACCCGCCCCAAAACCCCGGCGCGCAAAACCCGCTGAAAGACAGAACAAACCAACCAAAAAACAACCCGAACCGCCAGGGGACTGTAAGAAGAACAGCTCTGTTCCGTAGTCGGTGGTAACGGCAGGTGACAGGTGTCGTTGACCTGGTATGCGCGATGTCAACTCCCTTGTGGCAATGGTGTTTTCAGGGCTCTCGGCACTGGTCATCGAAGACGTGGCAGATGACGGCGAGGTGATCCGGGTCATCGCCCGGACCCGGGATGTTCCGGTGCCCTGCCCCGTGTGCGGGGTGCCGACGGGGAAGGTGCATGCACGAGTATCACGCCCGGACGGTGGCGGATGTGCCGGTGGACGGTCGGCAGGTCGTGGCCAGCGTCCGGGTGCGACGCCTGGTCTGCCCGGTCCTGGGCTGCCGGCGGCAGACCTTCCGCGAGCAAGTCCCTGGGCTGATCGAGCGCCTTCAACGTCGCACCATGCGTCTGACCAGCCAAGTCTCGAAGGTAGTCAAGGAGTTATGTGGCCGGGCGGCCTCCCGTCTCGCCCGGTTCCTGGCCACGCCCCTCTCCTACGCCACCGCCCTGCGCCTGCTGCGGCGCATCCCCCCACCGACGGTGCGGATCCCGAGGGTGATCGGGGTCGACGACTTCGCCCTGCGCCGCCGCCACCGCTACGCCACGATCATCATCGACGCCGAGACCGGGGAACGCGTCGACGTCCTGCCCGACCGCGAGGCCGCCACCTTGGAGGCATGGCTGCGCGGGAAGAAAGGGGTGGAGGTCGTGTGCCGGGACGGCTCGGCCACCTACGCCGAGGCGATCCGCCGGGCACTGCCCGACGCGGTGCAGGTCAGCGACCGCTGGCACCTGTGGCGCAACCTGTGCGACAAGATTCTGGCCGGAGTCCGCGCCCACGCCCCTTGCTGGGCCACCGTCAATCCGCCCCGGCCCGGCGGGGTACGCGAGCAGACCACCCGCGAGCGCTGGCACACAGTCCACGCCCTTCTCGACTCCGGCGTCGGCCTGCTCGAATGCGCCCGCAGACTGAACCTCGCCCTGAACACCGTCAAGCGCTACGCCCGCATCCCTGAACCGTCCGCCGATCGCATCGCCCCACGCTACCGGCCTACCGTGGTTGATCCCTACCGCGACCACCTGCGTCAACGACGGGCGGAAGACCCGACCGTCCCCGTCACCCACCTCCTCCACGAGATCCGGGAACTGGGCTACACCGGCAGTGCCAACCTGCTGGTCCGCTACCTCAACCAGGGCCGCGCCGAAGGCGACCGCCCCGTGACAACCCCACGCCGAGTCGCCCGGCTTCTGCTCACCCACCCCGAGCACCTGTCGACCAAGGACACCGACCTGCTCGGACTCCTCACCGCTGCCTGCCCGGAGATGACCGCGCTCGCCCGACTCACCGGCGAGTTCGCCGCTCTCCTGACCCCGGCCCAGGCCAACGACAACAAGCTCACCCAGTGGATCACCACCGTCCGCACCGTCGACCTGCCCCACCTGCACAGCTTCTGCAACGGCCTCGAACTCGACCGCGCCGCCGTGAACGCCGGCCTCACCCTGCCCCACCACAACGGCCGGACCGAGGGCGTCAACACCCACACCAAGCGGATCATGCGGCAGATGCACGGCCGTGCCGGATTCGAACTCCTCCGCTACCGCATCTTGCTCAGCGCATAGGCATGCAACGTCACCACCGACTACGGAACAGAGCCGTTGATTGGGCAGTCCCGGGGACTCACGACCGGCCCGTCGGCTCAGCCGACGGGCCGGTCCAGTCAGAGGGCGAAAGGCGTGCGAGCCTCCTGCGTCAGGTCACCCCAGGGGCAGTGTCAGGTGGGCCGCGCTCTTGGCGGGTGAGCTGATCGTTGTCGTGCTGTTGTCGGTGTCGCCGTCGGTGTCGGCGTCCGAGTAGAGCTGGTCCCTGGTCCCGACGACCAGCATCAGGCGGTGTTCCTGGGGTACGTCGTAGCCGGCTGCCTGAAGGTCCCAGGTGGCGCTCTTGTCCTGGCCGCGGGTCAGGTCGGTGAGTGTGAGGGGCTCGTGGGTGATGATGCGGGCGGTGTTGTCGGGGCTGACGTCGAACAGGTAGGCCACCAGGGTGGCGGCGTCGGCCGTGCTGCGCACGGTCAGGCTGAGCTGGGGGACGCCCCGGATGCGGCGGGCCGCGGTGAGTGGCGTGCTGGTCCAGACACCGAGGTACTGGCGGTCGAACTTGTCCGGGCTGTAGGTCTTCGGGCTGCCGTTCCACTCGGCCTGGCCGATGGTGATGACGGCGTCCACCGCTGTGGCGTCGGTCAGTTGTCCCGGGGCGAACTTCCGGTTCCAGCCCGTCGCCGGGTCTGCGCCCAGAACGCCGTCGCTGCTCTTTGGCGCGGAGCCGGTCAGGTACCAGCGTTCGGTGGAGGTGGTGACGTCCGCCCAGGAAGACCGGGGCTCGCGGATGCCCGGCTTGGTGATGACGTTCTTTCCGGTCTTCGGGTCGGTCCGGGTCTGGTAGCTGAACATGATGTGGCTGGTGACCGGGGACCAGTCGGGCACGCCGTTGTCGGCCCCGAGGACGTGGTGGTCCAGCCACGCGAACGCCTCGTCGACCGGCAGGTTCGGGCCGCTGAAGGGGATGGTGAGGCCGGCGCCCTCGGGGGCGGCGTGGTCACCGATCCACAGGTTCAGGTGCTTGGGCACAGCGAGCTTGTCGAAGTGCTCGAGGACCTGGTTCACCGGGAACAGCGTCTCGTGCCAGGTGTTGGAGAAGTACGTCGGGACGTTACGGTCGTTGGTCGCCGCGGCGTAGGAGGAGGGAGCCCGCTCGGTGCACCACTCCACGACGGATTCCATCCCCTGCCCGCGCATGAAGTCCGACAGGATCTGCTGGGTGGCCTCGTCGAACTTCCGGTCGAGCGGCCCGCCGGTGAAGTTGATCAGGGCTGTCACCGCGGCGAGGTGCCGGGTGTCGTTCTGGTAGAGGGCGGTGGCCAGGTTGCCCCAGGTGCTCAGGGCCACGACGGCGTCGACACGCTTGTCCTTGTCGTGCGCCGCGACCAGCTGGCTGATGCCCGAGCCGTACGACTCGCCGAGGAAGGCGACGCGGCTCGGGTTGAAGTACTGCTGGGCGTAGTCGATCGCAGTGGAGGCGTCGGACCAGTCCAGGGGGCCGGCGACATCGATGGTTCCCCCGGAGGTGAAGGGGCTGTCCACGTAGCCTCCGCCCGGCATTTGCGTCGTGAGGCCGATCCCGCGCGGCGTGTAGGCCAGCACGTGGTAGCCGCGCAGCGCCAGCTGGAGGTAGGTGTACTCGAACAGGGCCCAGCCGTACGGCGTCCAGCCGGAGGGCACGATCACCACAGGCATGGACTCCGAGGTGTTGAGTTTGATGGTGTGCGCCGACAGCCGCACGCCGTCGGCAGCGGTGATCCGGGGAAAGCCGACGGTGGCCGCTTGCTGCACCTTCCCCGTCAGCTGCCGGAGGTCAGAGGTCAGCACAGACCGCTCGGCCGTGCCCTGCAGGGTGGCGATCAGTGCCTGGGCGACGTTGACGGCGGCCGGGTTCAGCGAAGTCGGCGAGGCGTAGACGCCGTGCTCGGCACATCCTGGTCCGTCGGCTCGAAGACGTGCCAGGCCGCCTTCATGATCGCTGGTGGTCTCATCGTCGCCCTCGTGGGGGTGCGCGGTGCCCTGCTCATCGCTGGGCTGCTGTGTTTGGCGAGCGCGCTGCTCCTGCCATGGCGGCAGGAAGGCACCGCCACGGGGAATGTTCCGGCGCCGGCGACGGAAGCGGCTCCGTCCCCGGTGACGGATAGTCCCTCCGCATAGCGGTTTTTGCCGGATTGCAGTGATACGGCTTTGCCGGTGGGAGGGTAATACTCAGGGGCTGCGATCCGGGCCCGGTGGCCTCTTGGTGGGACTGCTGACCGTCAGTGCCAAGAGGATTCAGTCGCGGTGGGCCTCGCGGGAGGCCGGCTGTCCGCTCATGCGGGAGATGCGGCGGGTAATTCGCCTGGTCATCAGCGTGATCGTGGCCCAGGTGATGAGCGATTCCGAGTGTTGGACGAGCCGTTCGTAGTCGCGCGCGTGTCGACGGGCGTGCATGACCCAGGTGTGTGAGCGTTCGACGACCCAGCGTCGGGGCAGGACGACGAACCCGGGGACGTCCTTCGGGCGGCTGACGGTCTTGATCGTCAGGCTCAGGTAGGCCTTTGCCCAGGTCACGAGCTGTCCGGCATAGGCGGAGTCTGCCCAGACGATGGTGATCTCGGGGTGCATCAGCCGCAGCCGGAGCAGCACTTCCTTGGCCGCGTTGCGGTCGGTCATGTCGGCCGGGGTGACCATGACGAACAGCGGCAGGCCTTTGGTGTCCACGACCAGGTGCCGCTTGCGGCCGTTGATTTTCTTGCCGGCGTCGTAGCCGCGGGAGTCGTTGCCGACGGTGTCGGCGGCCTTGATCGATTGGGAGTCGATGACGGTGGCGACCGCCCCGGGCGCCTTCCCCATCTCGCGGCGAATCCGCTTGCGGAGCTGGTCACGGATCTGCCCGATGACGCCGGCGGTTGCCCAGCGGGCCATGAACCCGTAACACGTGCGCCAGGGCGGGAAGTCCTTGGGCAGTGCCCTCCACTTGCATCCGGTGTCGACGACGTAGCGGATCGCGTCGACCACCTCCCGGCGCGAGTGCTTCTCTGGGCGGCCCCCGGCCGGGGTCTCGCAGGCCGGTGTCGGCAGCAGCGGTTCGAGCAGGGCCCACTCGTCGTCCCAGGTGTCGGAGGGGGTAGCAGCGCCTGCGCGGCAACGTTCCCTCCTTGGAAGACGGGGTGGGCCCGGCCGCGAAGGGACCGGGCCCACCGGTCAGGCGTCGGCGTCGGTGAAGTCGGCGATGACGTCGAGCGTGGACTCGACCGAGTTGAGCTGGGTGTTTAGGTGTTTGATCCACCGGCCCTTGGGTTGAAGGACGGCGTGCGGGGCGACGGTCCCAGTGATGAACCGGCGGATCTCGGTGAGCTTCCCGCGGATGACCGCGACCTCGTATGCCTGGAGCTCGGCAGGGTCGGCGCAGAGCTTGTAGCCGTCCGGCCTCGTCCAGATCAGCGGCGGCCAGCCGCGTTCGGTGATGGTGTCCCGCAGGCAGGCCAGACCCGAGCGGGTCTGGTGGGGCGACAGTTCGCTGGATCTGACCAGTTGGGGGAAGGCCAGACCGGCCGGGCGGGCTTCGAAGAGTACGAACCGAACGGTGTCGGCGTGTCGCTGGGCGGCGGGTGATCTGCGCTCGGAGGCGCGGGGCATCGCCTACTCGCCTTGCAGCAGGCGGGCCAGTTCGCCGTCGACGTCGACCCTGCCGGTGTCCACCGGGGTCTCGATCCAGTCCAGCGTCGCCCTACGCGGGCGACGTTCTCGTGCACGATGGTGCGTTCGTCGTCGCCGAGCTGGCGGTCGCGCAGGCCCGGTACGACGCGGCCGGACGCCGCGACGAACGCGTGGCAGGCGGTGACCAGGTCCAGGAACTCCACCGACCGGTCGATGTTGCGGATCGCCGGGGCGACGGGGCCGGACTCCTCGAAGTGCTCGCGGGCCTGCCGCCCGCGTTCGACCTGGTGGCGGGCGGTGTCGTCCGACATCGCCCGGAAGGCGACGTCCGGGCGCCGGAGCAGCCCGGTGGTCACCTCGGCCGCGACGTGCTCGTCACGGGTCAGCTCCTGGACCGCCTTCACCTTGTCCGCCTTGGCGACACGGGCGACGACCGCGGGCCTGCGAAGGAAGTCCGGGGCGACGGCTGCGGCGACCTGGTCCTCCCGGGTCAGTTCCTCCACCGCCCGGACTTTGGCCCTGTCCTTGACCTGCGCGACGACCGCGGGACGCCGCAGCAGATCACCGGTGACGGCGGCGGCGACCTCTTCGTCCTGGGCGAGCGTGTGAATCGCGCTGACCTTCTCCTGCGGGGTGACCGGTTTGACGACCTGCCGGCCGACCCGCCGGTTCGCCTCGTCCGGCGTCCAGCGGGACTTGCCCTCGGGCGGGCTGAGGATGGTGGTGAACCGTTCCTCGTCGTCGGCGATGGACGCCAGGATCTGGTGGACCGTGAACGACACGCCCGCCTTCCGCCGGTCCTTCGGCCACTTCGACGTGGTCCCACCGGGGCCTTGTCCACCCTTGCGTAGGACAGCCCGATGTCCTCAGCCAGGCGGAACAGCGACTCCTTGACCGTGAACAGCGAGTCGCTCCGCTCCTGGTCCCCGGAATCGCGCATGGGCTCGACTTCGAGCGCGTAGTCGCCGCCCGTGAACTGGATCCGGCTGGCGGTCTCCACCAGCTTCCGCAGCTCGGCCACGATCTCCGCGTACCGGTTCGCGCTGACACTGCCGACCTTGTCGGCGTCGTTGATCTCTTCAGTCATGGGCTTCTCACCCTCAACTACGGGCCGACCACTCAACTCAGCAGCCACCCGCTTGCGCAACCGGCGGTCCCGGCGCCACTGCCTGGCACGACATGCCGCCGAGCAGTACACGACAGCGGGCCGCGCGTCCGGCCTCAGCCGTTCACCACAGCCCCCGCACGCACGCTCCACAGCCCCCCGGCGTCCTCGGACACCCAGCCAGCCTAGGACCCAAAGCTACTCAAAACCGGGGATCGAAAACAGGCACTGACGCGGGCGCTCGATGAGGCAGGCTCAACCGATCGAGAAGTCGGCGAACTCGACGTCACTGAAAGCGATGTGCTGCCCGTGGGCCCGGCGGCCCCACCCGCGAGAGTAGGAGCGCCCCAGCGCACGGGCGAGTATCACCGTCTGCTGCTGCTCACCCGCGCCGGCATCCCGAGCAGCGAACAACTCCCGAGCTACCTCTCCCGGCAGGTCCTGGGTGATCCACCGAACCCGCGGATCGTCCGAGGAGCCTGCAGGAGCCGCGAATCCGAATCGCGCACGTGTATGGAAGGCGGACCCCCCGCCTCTGCCTGGGCACGCCGACGGGCCCGTACCCGGGGTTGCCACCGACCCAGGACCGCTTCCTCAATAGCCCGCACCTGTGTCGGCCCCGGGGGACGACGTGCTCCGGGCTTCTTCGTCACCCACCGCTGCACGGTGCGCTCTGCAACGCCTGTGCGAGACAGCAGGAGCTATGCCCCGCCCTCACGCCCAGGGACGCGAGCGCCCTGTCACCTGGAGAGGGAGCGTGGCAGCCGCGGCAGATCCCGGACTGGAACGGCGACCGGCGCGTCGCGACCCTCGCCGTACTCGCCCACAACCCCCACACCTCGAAGCCGGCTGTAACCGACCTGCTGCCCACGCTGCACCCGGTCGAGATCCGCTGGCTGATCACATACGACAAGGCCCCTGCGTGGCTGAAGCAGGAAGCCCAGCGCCACGTCTCGCCGGATCCGAATGCCGGCGTCCTGCGGCTGCTGAGCGACGAGGAACTCGATCAGACGGCCGACCCGGCGGCCATCCTGCAATCCTGGATCGACACGGGAAACGTCTCCCACATGGACCAGGTGGCGTACGCCATCATCGCCTCCCGTCACTGCACCCGCGACCTCCTGCGCCAACTCCCATTCCGTATCCCGCTGACTTCCAATGACCGGGCGGCTGCGACCGATGAAGTCCTCAGGGCCTGTGGAAGCGATACCCGTTGCTGGCACAAGCTGCAAAAGGTACTGAAAGAGGCCTCGCGCGAGCGCACGTTCGGAGAGGTGCTGGACGGCGCCGACATGCCGGCGCCACGACCCGTGCTCGACGCGGGCCGCCACGCCGACAACGAGCCATCGCTGCCCGACGAGCACGTCTGACGTAGCCCCAGACCCCCAGGACTCGGGGAATCATGACGGCCGCCCGGATCGATCCGGGCGGCCGTCATCTGGGGAGTGTCAGTCGTCAGCCCCAGTGCCCGGGGGGAGGCCGTCGTCCAGGACGATGCGGATGGTCTCGCCTTGTCCATCGATGCCGGCGAGTTCGGCCGCGATGCGGTTGTAAGACGTCGTAGCCAGTGCCCAGTCGCCCTGCAGCGGAGTGGCGGTGGAGCGGGTGTTCCACAGCTCGATCAGCAGGGCGATGAGGGAGCGTCCGGACAGGACGGTCTGGACGCGTCCTTCCTTGATGTCCTCGACCGAGGGAGGGGTGCGGAAGTGGCCGTGGTCGACGGCGAGTGCGGTGAGCCACTCCCAGGTGTCACGGTGCGCGATCAGTTCCGCTGAGGCCACGCCGGCGGCCTTCAGCAGCAGGACACCGTGGGCGATCCGCGGATCCTGCGAGTCGGTGAAAGCCTGCGAGGCGGTAGCGAGAGGCTGTGCTGCGGAAGGGCTGGTCCCCTGATAGGCGGCCTCGATTGCCTGCTTGAGAGCGAGGTCCCGATCCTGACTTTCAGGCTCCGGCTGCGGCTGGCGGGCGCTGTGCTCCATGGTTCCCCCCTGGGAGTCGATGTCAGATGGGATGGGCGGCTGCATCGTTTCGGGGTCGACGGAGTCGGTGTCGCTCTCCGCTCCCGGCTCCGGCGAGGCTGTCTCTTCGGTGTGCCTGTGCGGGCCGTCGCCGGGCTGCTCACCCGTCCCCTGTAGCGAGGCGAGGGGACTGAGGGTGTCGAGGTGGTCCAGCAGTTGCCGGAGCTCGCCTCGGGTTTCATGCAGATCGCTGATCATTCGGTCCTGGCGCCGGCGTACTTCCCGGTTCTCCTCGCGCAGTCCGGTGACGCCTCCTTGGACGGTTTCCAGGATCTTCAGCCGGCCCTGTGTGAATTCTCCGTGCAGCGCGGTCAGCCCGACCGTCGGCTCATCAAGACGTGCAACTTGCTTCCGTATCGCCTCCAGCTCTTTCATCGCGCGATCGAACGCGTCTTTCCACTTCACGTGACCCCCTGGTTACTCAGAGCATCCATCTGCCCGTATCTCCCCGCAAACCCTCCCCGTGACGCGATGCTTTCCAGCCCTTCCCCGGCCGGGGGGTACTTCCTGCCACCGCACGCGCTTCGTACGCGATTTGTACTGTAAATGTACACTGATCGTACGTTTCATGAGGTAGAGTGGCACTCGGGAGGTGCTTCATGTCCGAGTTGTTCGACGCGGTCGACGCCCTGCTTGCGTCCCGCGCCACGCTCCCGCCGCCGGCGGAGCGCAAGCGGCTGCGCGCCGCGCACGGCCTGACGATCGACGAAGTGGCCACCGCGCTGAAGGTGCGCCGGGCCACAGTGTCCGGCTGGGAGTCCGGCAAGACCGAGCCCCGCCCGCCCGAGCGCGACGCCTACGCCCGGCTGCTGGACAAGCTCGCCGAGCTCTACCCCGCAGCCGCGTCCAATGCGGTCGCGCCCCTCCAGGACGTCGCGGAGCCAGCCACTTTCACCGCCGTTCCCGACCCGGCGGAAGACCAGACTCTGTCCACAGGGGAGGCGTCCGAGGCTGCGGCCATGACTGCAACCGAGAACACCCAGCCCCCTGCCCCTGTCGCCACTCACCCGGCGGGCGCGCCACATCCGGCGGGCGCGCCACATCCGGCGGGCGCGCCACATCCGGCGGGCGCGCCACATCCGGCGCGCACCACCAAGACGTCGTCGACGTCGCGCCGCCCGGGTGCGAAGAAGGCGGCCCCGGCCGGAACCCCGGCGGCCGATCTACGGTTCGAGAACGGCCCGCTAGCCGTCCTGGACGTCGACGACGACGGCAAGGCGCTGGCGTACTGCACCGGCGGACTGATCCTCGACGTGCCCGCCAAGAGCATCCCGGCCCTGGTGGACTGGACGCTCAAGGAGGCGAAACTCGGGGCGCCGAAGCTGTCCGGTCCGGGCAAGGACGCCGATCCGCTGCTCGTGCTCACCAAGGCCGCGCTGGAGCGCTACGGCCTCCCCGTCACCCTCACCGAGGAGGAGCGCCTCGCAGGGCGCCTCACGGAGGACCACAAGGTCATCAAGCAGCTGGCCCGCGCGGAGTGGAAACTGACCAAGCGCGGCCTCGGGCCGTGGGCGCGAATCTACCGCCCCGCCACCGGCTCGGAGCGGGCCTGCGTCCAGCTGTGCATCCCCTCCTGGCAGGCCCTGGACACGCGGCACTGGGGCGAGGCCGGACAGCTCCCGCCGGCCGAACTCGCCCGCGTCCTGGGCGTGTACGCGTCGCGGGTGATGACGCCGCGCGGCTCCACGGCCGTGACGGGCCTGGAGCTGATGACCGCGTTGCATCCGCCGACCCGGGCCTCCGAGCCGGATGCCGACGGCAAGCGGCACTCCGAGCACAACCCCGGCTCACTCGGAAAAGACGCCATCGAAGCGATGGACTGGCCGCCGTGCGAGGTCCCCGACGGCCACCCGGTCCTCAAGGATCTGCCCCGCTTCCATGTGCGCGGCCCGGCGGAGAAGCTGTTCGAGGAGGCGTACGACTGGGCACGGCCGATGACCGATGCCGAGTGCACCCTGCGCCACCTGGTCGGCATCGACGTGAACATGGCTTTCGCGGCCGGTGCCAACGGTTTGCCGGTCGGCCTCGGAGCGCCGGCGCACGTCACGGATCCGGTGTTCGACCCGAAGCTGCCCGGCTCGTGGCTGGTGGACCTGTCCCACGTCGACCTGTCGAAGGTGAAGGTCGGCAAGGAGTGGGTGGATCTGGACGGCGCGCTGTTGCCCAGCCCGTTTACGCCTAAGGGCGAGCGGCCCGAGGGCCTGGCCTGGTACGCGACGCCCACCGTCGCCTACGCGGCGGAGCTCGGCTACGAGGTGCGTCCGGTGGAGGCGTGGTTGCGGCGTGAGAGCGGCCGGTACCTGGACGGCTGGTACAACCGGCTGCGCGACGCCTACCTCGCCACGATGGCCGACCTCGGCGTCGATGCCGACTTCTCGCCGGCCGACTTCCTCGCGGAGATGGACGGCTACCGCGGCCGTGACCCGGAGCTGGCGATCGTTGTTTCGGCGGTCAAGGCGACGGTGAAGGGCGGACTGGGCAAGCTGCGCGAGCGGCCGCGCGGCGAGGGATGGCGTCCCGGTGAGCCGTGGCGCGCCCTGTCCCGTCCGACGTGGCGCCCCGACATTCGCGCGGCGGTCATCTCCCGCACCCGCATCAACCTGCATCGCAAGATCGTCAAGCACGCGGCGTTCACCGGGCAGTACCCGGTCGCGGTCCTCTCGGACTGCGTCGTCTACGCGTCCAACGGGCCCTCGCCGCTGGACTTCCTGCCCTACCGGGAGGGCAAGCCGCTTCCCGGCGGCTTCAAGCTCGGCATCAACCCCGGCCTGGTCAAACACGAGGGCACCCAGTCCGTGCTGTGGGGCGAGGAGGTCCGCGAGCGATTCAACGCCCCGGAGCTCAACTTGGCCAGGTACATCAAGGACGGCACCGTCACCGACGCCGACAACGGAGAGTAGGAGCAGCCGACGATGACCCTGTTCGGCGACGGCCTGGACGCCGCGGTACAGAAGGCGTTCACCCGCCCAGCGCCCAAGAACGCCGGCCCACAGATGCGCTACCTGGTCAAGCAACTGGGCGGCACCAAGCTAGTCGCGCAGATGCTGCGGATCTCCCAGCGCACCGTCGAGCGGTACGTGAAGGACCAGATCAAGAAGCCGCGCCCGGACCTGGCCGCGCGCCTAGAGCGCGAGGTGAAGAAGCGGTGGCAGCCGCAGATCCGGGCGAAAGCCCGGAAGAGGGCGGCGAGCACAGGCGGCATCGTCATCGACGCCCGTGCCCGCATGGGCTACACCGCGCCGATCGGGTCGACCGACCAGGACCGCATCCGGCACCTGACCGTCGCCCTGCCTCCGCAGTACGCCGCCCAGCTCTTCGAGGCCCAGGAGGCCGGCGCCAGCGACGCCCGCCTCCAGGACATCGCGGGCGAAGCCCTCAAGGAGGTGTACTTCCAGGACGGCGGCCGCCGCGCCGGCAGCCTGGAGGAGGTGCGCTTCACCGACGTGGAGCACCTGGAATTCGACTTGTAACACCCGCGCCCCGACCAGCCGTGAGTCCGGTGTTGTGGCTGAGCACTTCAGTTGGCGGGGCCGAGCACGGTCGATGGCGAACAACTCGGCGGAGTATGTGGACGCGGTCAGCGTTTGACGCGACTGCGCACGGCTAGGACCGCGAGTCCGAGGAGCAAGGGTTCGGTGAGGCGGGAAGCCATCTCGGTGTAGGTGCCGACAGTGGTCAGGTCCTGGCCGGAGGACCGAAAGATCACCGAATTGATCACCACTCTGAGGGATCTCTCAAATCGTTCGGTGGTGACGCGCTCTGGCCAGCGGCTGGTGGGATTGACTGGATCGGGACTGTCCGTGGTCAGGGTAAGTGTCTGCCCGGCGGTGACTTGGCGGCCGATGGTTTCCTGCTTCGAAGCCTGGGCCGGTACACCCCAGAGGATCATGACCGCGATGGTGGCGGTCATTGCTGCCGCAAGGCAGGCCAGAGCGCGAGAGGCGCGCAACCCGTACCCGGCCATCGCCCAATACGCCGTCAGCAGGACGCGTTCAGTCCAGGGGGTGCCGATGCGATCATAGCGGCGCATTTCGCACTCGCCGTAGTAGAAGTCGGCGGCCCCGGGTTCGTTCTTGCCGTCTTCCAGTGCTTTCCGCAGCTGTCGGTAGAGCGCGGCGAGGGTCTCTGGGCCCCGGAGGTGCAAGAGGTCCGGGTGATGCGGTCCGGGCTGCCACTCGCGGAGGGAGGGTTCCTGGCCGGGGGTGAGGCGTCCCGTGGCGGCGCGCCAGTGGTGCTCCTCGGCCAGGGTGCGACGCCTGGACCATCGCAGCGGCACCGGCCCTCGGTGCTGCCAGCCCGTCGGTGGGCGGGCGAACGTGGTGCGGCCATCCATGCGGAGCTGGTCCAGGTGCACCGCGCCGGCGAAGCGGCACTCGGACAGGTCCACGTCAGTCAGGGCAAGATGGGCGGCATCCACCCCACTCAGGTTCCTCACCCGCACACCTGCGTCCTGGGCCGCCAACACCTCCTCGGGCACGGGGCGGTCTAGCGGGCCATTCACGGGGGCCTGTTCCGCTGTCACGGTGACCGGGTGCTCCAACACTGCACCGGCCAGATCCATTTCGGCATGTCGCAGCCGCAGCGCGGCCGTGGCCCCAAACCGTGTCCGCCGCAGCGATAACTCTCGCGCCGAGACCATCATCGTCACCGGTGCCTCGAATACCGCACTATCCAGACCCACCGTTCCGCCGCACACCAGCGGTCCCAGCCACGGAGCGTTCTCGAATCGGGCGCCGGCGAACGAGACATCGCGGTTGAAGATCGCTCCAGGAAACTGGACGGCGTCGGCGAACGCCGCCCCGCGGAAGTTGGCAGCGCCGGCGAAGGACGCGCTCCCGAACGCAGCGGCGCCGGTGAAGACCGCTCTGTCGAACCACGCGGCGAAAGCGAAGGCCGTCTGATTGAATGCGGCGAGACTGGCGAAGACCGTCCCGGCGAACGACGCGGCATGGGTGAACGTCGCACCGTCGAATGACACGGTGTCGGTGAAGACGGCTCCGTCGAACCGCGCGGAGCCGGTGAAGGACGCCCCGTCGAATCGGGCCGGGCCGAAACTGGGATGTCCGCTGGTGGGATCGCGCAGGGCTTCGAGCAATCCGGCCAGCAGGTCTTCGCTGAACGGGGTGCCTCGGTGGTCGATTGCGGCTCCGGAGGCCAGGGCCGCGAGATATGCGACTCGGTCGGCCGGGTCCAGGTGGGCCGGGCATGCGGTATGTCCGGGGACGCAGATGCCCCTACAGCCGACCGGATCCTCTTCGGTGGTGCCGTGGCCGCAGTGAGGCCACAGTGGGTGGGCGTGGGATGGCGGTTCGGGCTGTCCAGACGTCATGCTCTAGGGACGATCGGCGCCGCCAGGCAGTTGCTTGACGCTAGAGAGTGGGGCATGGAACCTGTGATCGTCGCAGCGACGGTCACCGTGGCGCTGAATGTCGTCAACGGGTGCGAGTCGCCCAAGGGTAGTGGCGGGCCTCGGTGGAGATAGCGCGTATCACCGAGACTGCGAAGATTGCTCGCGTACAGTGCTTCGCCTGCCGGGCCCGCTGGGCCGCCATCGAGGGCACCGTACGGCCGGCCGCGCGCAGTTGGCCGACCGCGGTGACTCGCTGCACGGGGACGATGCACCACGCGCCGCCACCGCGTCGGATTCACCCAGGAGGGCACTGGCCCCACAGCACCCGTCTTGGGTCACGCGCGGGGGCGTCGCATGATCTCGAAACCTGTCATACCGGTGCTGAGACGGATCCAGACGGGGCCCAGCACCGCCCACGGCGCCAGCTCAACGAGCGTCACCAGCCCAAGACCGACCCACGCGTCGCCTTTCACGGGGTGGCCGAACATCAGGTAATTGAAGTAACCCACCGGGGCTGCGGCTACCACGAGCAGCAGCCAGCCCCAGAGGTTGGATGGCATCAGCTCCAGGAGGGCTGCAGCTACCCCGACCGTGACCACACAGAACAGGGGGATCCCCGCGGCTTCCAGGGAGCTAAGCCCGTGGCCGTGCAGGGCGGGGTAGACGGTGACCTCCAGCATCACTGCCATGGAGATGGCGTACAGGCCCGTCAGGGTGATCGTGAGGGCGGTGCCCCACTGCGGCCACGTGGGACGCTCTCGCTGATGCCCGGGGCCCGCTGCCACATTCACGTCCGTGTGATCAGTCATGCACGCATTGTGGTGGGTGCCGATGGAACGCGATGGGTGTTCACCCACAACGCTCCCTGACCGGCCCCTTATCCGGCCATCCGGCTCGCCGGGACGGGCAAGCGTCCCTCAGTCGGCCTCGGGGCGCTCTCGGACGTAGCTGCCCTTCCCGTGGGTCGTGACAATCAGGTCTCGTTCGCGGAGTTCCTGGATGGCGCGGCGTGCTGTGCCGAGTGCGACGCGGTAGGTGCGGGCCAGGTCTCGCTCGCCGGGCAGCCTGGCGCCCGCGGACAGTTCGCTGGCCTCGATCTGCCGTTGCAGTTCGTTCGCGAGCTGTGCGTATACCGGTACGGGTGAACTGGCCTGGAACGGGCTCTCCTGGTCGTCGTCCATGACGGCACACTCACATAGGGGGCAGCTCCCCACAGATCCTCACAGCTCCATACAGCTCTATAGAGCTCTGGACCGGTAGGCTCGATTCCGGGTCGTCGGTGGCCCTACGGGCGGAGTACGGGGAAGGTGAGCGGCTGTGGGTGCGAGTGTGAGCCGGGGAGGCGGCGACGGTAGGCCTGGTCCGGTGCAGCAGACGATGGATCAGCAGCGGATGCGTATCGACGCGGCCTGGCGCGCGCCTACACCGGCCACACCAGGAAGTGCTCGGCGTGCGGCACAGGCGTCGATTGCCCGAAGGCGCGGACGCTGCGGGCGGTATGGCGCGAGCTGGTCCCCCGCGTGTAAAGCACTCTGCAGCCCTTCGCCGTGTCAGTTGACGTTCTATGGCCGAACTCGAACTTCCCGACCTGAGTTGACAACCTGCATGAGGGGAGGCTCACCCAGGCGGACCTGCAGGCGAGGCACTACCTGTCTTTCGGTCGTGCGGTAGTGACGGTGAAACACCTGCTACTCCGGCCATGGGGGGCGGGGTCCGGAGGAGCCCCCCATGGGGTCGCGCAAGGGCGTAGCCCGCAGCCCCGCAGCGCAGCGGAGGGGTCGCCATAAGGAGGCCGCAACGGCGAGTCCTTGATCCCGGACAGGGTCCGGCCGACGGCGGCGACGTACTGCCGGACCGGGCCGAAGGCCCGGTGCACCACCCACGACGGCAAGACACGGCTTCTGCCGCTGTTGGCTTCGGGTTGCACAGATAAGGGCTTGCCCGGCCCCGAGGTGGCAAGCCCAGGACCGTATGCACGACAGCTTGCCCCGCCGGCTCAAGCCAAGGTCTCTTGGTAGGGGCACGGACGTGCCAGACTCGCTCGCACTGCGGGTAGCGGCCGTCCTGTTCAGGGCTTTAGCCCTCAGAGCCCGTCTGATCACTTCCTGGTGGTGCCGAGCGGGGAGGCATCAGTGCACTGCCGGGGCTCGCGTTCTCCGCATCACAGGTTGTCTGTGCCTCCAGGCTGGCGGACTGCCACCCTGGAGGCCGCTGACCGGCGGGACTCTTCTCGACGCTGGTAGTCGTCGCGGGCGTTGTGGTGGGTGAGCGCGACCGTGAGAGGTTCCGGGCGGGAGCGTCCGAAACGCGTCCACGTCGGCCCGTGAGGCCCCTGCTCCTGGAGAAAGGCGAGAGTGGTGGTCACGACGGGAACGGGGCAGTCATGCGTGACGGCTGCTGCCGCAGCTGATTCAGAGATGCAAGATGAGAAGTGGCCTTGCTTCTCTCTAAATAAAACTTGCCTTGTGAGCAGGTACCGCGTTAGAAAAGCCCTGCCACTCTGCCTGTAGATACGTTCACCTGAACCGTTCGAGGTCGACGAGCTGAGTCAGATCATTCGGAATCGGCAGGCTTCAGCCGCAGGGATAGGCTGTTGATGCAGTATCGCTTGTCCGTTGGGGTTGCGAACCCCTCCCCCTCGAACAACTCTCCAAGATACGACCCGCAACGAGCACATCGAACCACGGGATAGGAGGATCCGCCCCGCTGTACTTGGACCGAGCCGAGGTCCTTAGGGTCGTAGAACGCAGGCCAGCCACAACGAGAGTCGAACTTTTCCTCAGAAGTGAAAAGATCGGCACCGCAGGCCCTGCAAGAGTACACACCATTTTCCTTTGTATCGGTGTACTCTCCCGTAAACGCCGCTTCGTCCGCAGCGCAACGCAACACCCTGTATTCTTCAGGGCTGAGCTCCGCGTGCCACTCGTTGTTTGACTTCTCAATATCGTATGCCATGACTTCAACCCTCCGGGATTTTGACGACGCGGCGGTGGAGGCCCGCCCGTACGGGCAAAGCCAAGTGTCGGAGCCGTATCCTGTGTCGGACGCCCGCCGGAGACTAAGCGAGATATGTCTCAAGAATTCCGAATCCCAAGACAGAATCCGAAGCCGGACGGAACACCTCAGCCACGAGTCCGACGCCCGGATAGCGGCCTCCGCCAACGGCATTTTTGTGCCGAAAGCGGCCTTCGCGCCAGGCTCCTGCCTGGCTTTTGTGCGGCCCGGGAACGACGAGTCGGGTGTCGGCGTCGATGGCGATCTGTTGGTGGTGGACTAGCGGCTGTTAAGTAGCTCATTGGTGGGCCGAGCCTGCGACGCAAGGGACACCAAGCAAGATGGACGCTTGCCGCCGTTCCGGGACCGAGATCCCCGCAGTCAGGTCGGTTGCACCATGCTTCGTTCCTACCCGGCGCGGGACAGGCGGGTGACACCAGGATCAAGGTAGTGGGCTGCGCTCTCGCCAATAAGGCCATTAGGCAGAGGTCCCATCACGCCTTGGCAGCACCCAATCTTTGCGGGGGAAGTGGCACGTGTAACCGTTCGGGTAATTGATGAGGTAATCCTGATGCTCGGGCTCCGCCTCCCAGAAGGGGCCAGCTGGCTCGATCGTCGTCACAGCTTTACCCGGCCATAGACCGGACGCGTCGACATCCGCGATCGCGTCCTTTGCGACCTGCTCCTGCTCAGGCGAGAGGGGGAAGATCGCCGAGCGGTAACTCGCGCCGATGTCGTTTCCCTGGCGGTTCAGGGTCGATGGGTCGTGGATCTGGAAGGAGAACGCCAAGATGTCGCGGTAGGTCGTCTGGGCCGGATCAAAGACGACCTCGACCGCCTCGGCGTGGCCGGGGTGATTGCGGTACGTTGCGTGATCGTTCTCCCCGCCGGTGTACCCGACGCGCGTGTCCAGCACGCCGGGTTGCCGGCGAATGAGGTCCTCCATACCCCAGAAACACCCGCCGGCTAGGACAGCCGTCTCGGTGTCCGGTTGGCGGGTGATCTGTCCGGTGTCGTGAATTCCGCTGGTCATGATAGGCGCTCCTCCCTGTTGATGATTTCGGCCGCTTCGAACGGCGAGCGGTACTCGCCATTTCCCTGTGTCCCGGGCTCGAAGAACGGGACGAAGCGAAGCGAAGCGTGATCGAGCTCATCCAGTCGCTGGTCGCCGGCGTCGGTTTGGCCATATCGAACACGCGCCCAATCCCAGAGTAAGTCGGGAGCCAAAGATCGCAAATTGCCTGCCGTAACGGCGCTGGACTGCGGTCAGAGCCGACATCGTGGGGCTCAACGGTGGCCGTGTCCTTGATCAGAGCATCGACCGGGCCGCCAGACAGCAAGTCGTCGATGGTCCCGAGTGTCGTTGGTCGAATCGCTAAGGGCTGTCCCGTAACTCCCGTGGGCGCTCGACGTCGCCCGTTTCGGTCCGATTCGGAGCGCCTCATACATGGCCGAGAGTGGGACAGATACGGACAAGTCCCGGTCTCGAGGCCAACCTGTTGTCCACCTCAGGCACTTACGGGACAGCCTTAGCTTGATCTTTAACTTGTGCGTCGTGGTCGTGGGGTAGTTGGCTTCGTCTTTTGCCGCTTCGCTGGGTGGTGTCTGGCGGATGTGTGCACGTCGTAGCGTGGCGTGGGCCAGGTGTTCTTCTGGCCTGGTGGCCGTCCGGTGCCTGGGCGGGAGGGTTTCGGTGCGCGGGCTGGGCAGGCGGCTTGTAGGCGGATGTGCCGAAAGTCGCGGCGGACGCGGGCCGGGGTGAGCCTGTCCGGGGAACTCGGCTTCTCCCAGGGGTGGCGGCGGTCGGCGGCCAGGGTGCGGGCCAGTCGCAGTTGGGTGTAGGCGGCCAGAACGAGCCAGGTCCAGCGGTCGGCCGCTTCCGCAGTACGGATCTTGGGGCAGGTCCAGCCGAGGGTCTGATTGAACAGGCGGAACGTGTGCTCGATGTCGAAGCGTCGCAGGTAGGCCTGCCAGAGCCGGTCGGTGTCCGCGGGAGTGGCGTCGGTGCCCGACCACCACAGCCAGACCGGCTTTGGGGTGGCTCCGCTGGGCAGGTGGCTGATGTCCAGACGGATCACTGTGCCTTCGACGATCGGCAGGGTTGCATCGGCTGCCGCCCAGGATGAGCGATGGGTGAGTTTCGGGTGCAGCCGGTCCCAAGAGCGGGCGAGTGCGGTGCCGTAGAGGCGGGTGTGGTTGAGAGTTTCGACGTCTGGTGTGCCCCAGGTGTCGGGCCGGCCGAAGACGAACTCGGCGCGGTGTCGGGGTGGCCGGCCCGTGGTGTGCGGCTGCCGGGTTGGGACGGACCTGGGGCCTTGACCCCGAATCCTGAATACGGGTTATGCGGCTGGTGCCAGCGTAGTTGGTGTGAGGTGGCGGGCGTTCTCGAAGGCGATCGGTGATCGTTGTCCGAGGCGGGAGTGTCGGCGTCGGGTGTTGTAGCGGTGGAGCCATCTGAAGGCGTCGAGTCGGGCCTGGCGTTCGTCGGGCCAGCTCTTTCGTCCCTGCAGTGTCTCGCGTTTGAAGGTCGTGTTGAAGGACTGGGCGAGTGCGTTGTCTGCGCTGGAGCCGACCGCGCTCATGCTTCGTCGGGCCCCTGCTGACCTGCAGGTTTGAGCGAAGGCCCTGCTTGTGTACTGGGCTCCGTGGTCGGTGTGCATGATTGATTCGGCGAGGCTGCCGCGGGTGCGGACCGCCGCGGCAAGGGCGTCGGTGGCGAGGTCCGCGCGCATGTGGTCGGCGATCGCCCAGCCGGCCAGACGGCGTGAGGCGAGGTCGATGACGGTCGCCAGGTAGCAGAATCTCCCGCCGTCGATGGGCAGGTAGGTGATGTCGCCCACGTACTTCGTGCTGGGTTTCTCGGCGCTGAAGTCGCGGCCGATAAGGTCCGGTGCTTTGGCCGCGGCCGGGTCGGGGACGGTGGTGCGGTGCCGGCGTCGCAACCGGACCCCTTCGAGCCCGGACGCCCGCATAATCCTGGCGACGCGTTTGTGGTTGACGGCTTCACTGTTCGTCTCGCGAAGTTCGGCGGTGATCCGTGGGGCTCCGTAGGTGCCGTCCGATTCCTGGTGCACCGCCCGTATCCGGGCGGCCAGCCTCGCATCGCCGCCTGCCGGGCGGCCCGGTCCGCGGCTGTCCGGCGCCAGTAGTAAAGGCTCGAGCGGCTCACGCCGAGGATGCTGCACAGCCGCTTCACGCCGTAGCGGCGGTGGAGGTCGGCGACGCACTGGAAGCGGTTCACCAGCGCGTCTCCCCGGCGAAATACTTCGCCGCTTTGCGGAGGATCTCGCGTTCCTCCTCCAGCTCGCGGATCTTCTTCCGCAGAGCCGCGTTCTCCGCTTCCAGCGGGGCCGGCGGCTGGGCCGGTTCCTGCGTCCGGCGTCCCCGCGGACGGCTTGCTCCGGCAACCCTCACCCAGTTCCGCAAGGTCTCTGGATTGATCCCCGGATCGGCGGCGACCGACCTGATCGTCGCGTCGGGCCGCGACTCGTACAGCGCGACCGCGTCCGCCTTGAACCCCGGCGGGCAGTTCTTCATGACCACGAGATGTCCGTTCTCAGATCCGCAGGATCCAGTGTCTCGTGTGTCCAACATCAGGGGTCAAGGCCCTCTCGGTGTTCACCCCGAGATCACCGGCGACCGACTTAATCGTCGCTCCCGGCCTCGACCGGTACAACGCGACTGCGTCCGCCTTGAACTCGGCGGGATAGTGCTTCATCCCCACGGGGACTCCGTTCTCCTGGACCGACAAGATCCAAGTCTCTCCGGTGTCCAAGATTTGGGGTCAAGGCCCCTGCTCTACGCCCGCACCTGGACCTCCGAAGCGGAGCGGACCCGGGCGATCGCGGTCTGGAACGTCCACCACAACTACCACCGGCCGCACACCACCGCAGGGAACCGTCCTCCTGCCTCACGCCTCCCCATGAGCGTCACAAACGTCACGGTCAGCAACATCTAGACGGCCTGTTGACGTTGCCTGGCAAGCCACTTGCCGATGTTCATTCCGCACACGGTGACGCCGGGCAGGACGTCGGCCCCTTCTCCGGCGGCGACCAGCTCGTGCAGGGCGGCGTAGTGTCGCTGCCACTCCGCCGGCCAGGCCGGGTTCCGGTGCTCGTCCACGGCCTCCAGTGCGGTCTTCCACTCGGCCTGGTCGTCCAGCGCGATCGAGCGGCGCAGATTGGACACCCATTGCTCCACGGGTCGATCCGGTGTCGTCGCTTATGGCGAGACCCGGACGGCTTTCACGGTGGGCGGTTGCTGGTAGCGGCTGGTGTGGATGATACGGACTTCTGCCTGGTTGCTGATCTCTGCCTGGACGATGCCGCTCTCGTCGGTGTAGATGGGGTTGCCACCGGGGCCTGTGCGATCCGTGCGGTGGACGAGCACTGTTTCGTCTTCGCCGCCCGGTTCCTGGAAGACCAACTCGTATCGGACTACGTGGCCGGCCCCTCGTTCTTTGTCTGGCATGCATGTCACCGCCCGCGGAGTGAGGTCCTGTCGGTAGTCGCAGCGCGCCGCCGGCAACGGCATCGGCGGGGCTTTTCAGGTTCTGGGCCATTCGTGCGGTCGGCTGCCCTGCCATTCAATCCAGGCGGGGTCGTCGATCGCTGCTTCGGGGTCGTCGATGCCGGCTTTTTCCAGGAAGACGGCCAGGTCCACGTCGGAGTGGGCAACGCCGACGATCTCGTCGTGTCCGCCGGAGCGCCGCACAGAGACGTGCCGGCCGCCGGTTGCAGTCGGTCGATGTACGACGATTGGAGCGCTCTCCACCTTCCCATCGTGCCATTGCGGGCACCATCAGGCATGTCACGGGCTCTCCACGCTTCGGCGCACGCCAACGCGTCACGGATGGCCCACCGCCCAGCCGGCGCTGCAGCCCGAACGTCCTTCAGCTTGTCCTACCTCCCAAGCGTGGGTCTGAGGCGGTCATTCGTAAGAGGACGTTCCGGTGAAAAAAAGGGATAGTTCATGGGTTGTATCAGGTTATAGGTGTTTCGCCGGTTGCTCGTTTCTCGAGGTTCGAGATCATCGCGAGGCGGATCATGCTCTCGGAGTGCGCAGGTTTGGTCTCGTAGTCGCGGGCCAGGCGGCGGTGCATCATGATCCATCCGAAACTCCGCTCGACGACCCAGCGCCTGGGGATCACCGAGAAGCCTTTGACCTGCTCGTTCCGTGGGACGACGTCGACGTCGATGCCGAGGGTGGCGCCGTGCTCGATGGCCTTGGTCTTGTAGCCGGTGTCGACCCATGCCTTGGTGATCGTGGGGTGGTCTGTGGCGAGTTGGGTGAAGAGTTGCTTGCCGGCCTCGTTGTCGGAGACGCTGGCGGCGGTCACGATGACCAGCAGTAACAGGCCGAGCGTGTCAACGACGATGCTGCGTTTCCGGCCCACGATCTTCTTGCCGGCGTCCGTGCCCTGGGTGTCGGTGGGGACGCTGGTCGCGGTCTTGACGCTCTGCGCGTCGATCACGCACGCGGTGGGTTCCGCGGTGTGTCCTGCCTGTTCACGGACCATCCGGTGCAGGTGAACGCCGAGCTTCTCGATGGTGCCGTCGGCGGTCCAGGCGCTGAAGTAGCCGAACACGGTGGTGTGCGGCGGGAAGTCGTGCGGCAGGTAGCGCCAGGGGACGCCGGTCCGGTTGAGGTAGAGGATCGCGTTCATGACTTCTCGCAGATCAGTTAGCTTGCCGCCGAGGTGGAGCGAAGTCTTCTGGCGCTCGGCCCGCCAGGCCGTCAAGGTCGGTTCCATCAACGCCCAGCGGGCATCGGAGAGATCACTCAGGTACGGCCGGCGTGGCTGCGAAGAAGTCATAGGGATACTCAGGCATGGGGTTCCGGACCGGGCATATCGCTCGATCGAGCGAGGCAAAAGCCACTTTCAGAAGGTTCTTCGAACCGGACAGGAGCTATCGGATGAAACAGGGCTTAAACGCGCGGTCACGTCCACTGAAGCTGCAGACGCAAATCACCTGTTCTGCCTGGATGCGGCCAAACCCGGCACGACACAACCACCTCAAACCGTCACGTAAATACCACGAACGTCCTCTGATGACCCAATAGCAGAAAGGTGCTGCTGACCTGCAAGGATGCGAGTGTCTAGGCCGTATCCGTTGCGAGAGTCAGGGCACCTTTCCGGTGGGCGAGCGTACAGGGTGGGATCGTCGGCTGCGTGTACGGGCCGACGGCAAAGGGCTGGTCGGGCATGCCGGAGCGGTACTGCTGCGTCGGTGCGCCGACCGGATGGGGTTGACCAGGGCCCTGGCTGATGTGCTGCCGGTGGGCGTCGGGCACGTCTGGCGCGATCGGGGGATCGTGGTGGTCCAGCTCGCGGTGGCCATCGTGCTCGGCGCGACGAACCTGATCGAGGCCGAGCAACTCGGCCTGCACCAGGGAGGACTGTTCGGCCCGGCCGCTTCGGACTCCACCGTCCGCCGCGCCCTGCTCGATCTGGACAACGCCGCACTCACGCTGATCGCGAAAGCCCGGCGGAAGGTCCGCCGTCACGTGTGGTCGCTCATCACCGCGGCCTCGAAGAAGGAGAAGGCCGCAGCCACGTTCAAGGGCACGTTCGGGTTCCACCCCCTGGCGGCCTGGTGCGCGAATACCGCCGAGTGCCTGGCCATGGAGCTCCGGCCGGGCAACGCCGGAGCGAACACCGTCGTCGACCACCTGCGGGTCCTCACCTCCGCACTGGCCCAGATCCCGTATTCCAGCGCCGCCAAGCTCCTGATCCGCGTGGACGGAGCCGACGCCACCCACGGCCTGCTGGAGCATCTGGTCGCGCTGAACACCAAGCGGCGCACGGTCCGCTTCAGCGTCGGATGGAAGATCACCGACGAGGACGAGACTGCGATTGCGAAGCTGCCCGACAACGCCTGGGAGACCTCGCTGAAACAGGACGGCTCGCTCCAGGAAGGCTACTTCGTGGCCGAGTTGACCGGCTTGAACACCCGGGAGGGCTGGCCGAAGGACACCCGGCTGATCGTCCGCCGGGTCAAGCCCTCGGGCCGCCAGATCAAGAAGCTGACCGACTTCGAGAAGAAGACCGGCTGGCGCTACTCGATCACCGCCACGAACATCGGCCGGATGTGGGGCGTTTTGGGCTCGCATCAGGTGCAGTTCCTCGACGCCCTGCACCGCGATCACGCCGAAGTGGAAGATCGAGTACGGACGAACAAGGCTCTTGGCCTGCGCAATCTTCCCTCGACATCGTTCGCGGTGAACCAGGGGTGGATGCTCACCGCGAATCTCGCTGCCGACCTGGATGCCTGGGTCCGCCTCCTTGGCCTGCACGACATCGATGGCCTGGCCGGCGCCGAGCCGGACACCATGCGATTCCGCCTGTACCACCTGCCCGCCCGCCTTGCGAAACACGCCCGCAACCGGTGGCTCCGCATCGAGACCACCTGGCCCTGGGCGTCAGCGTTCACCACCTGCTGGCGCAGGCTCACAGACCTCCCGGCCGTCACCTGACATCCGGCTCCCGCCCCGACGAAGACCAGAACGGAGGAAACCCGCACCACCCCCCGGAGACGTGGAACCCCGGCGCATCCGCAGCGTCACGCGAAGGCCCGCCCCGAACGACGTGGGGACATTACGGGCGAACCGTCAAGTCGATCAACAACCGAACCCCACTGACGAATCGAGGCCAACCATCAATAAATATTTCGCCTGAGCGTCGACTGCGAAGTGTTCTGCCCGGATACCGTCGGATCCGCGAGCGCAGTGAGCTGGACCACCTCACGTCCAACTAAGAAAGGAGCAGTGCCCAGGCCGACTCTTCACGTAAACCGACAATTACTCCCAGCGGATCGGAAGAGCGTTGTGGGGCGGGTCATGAACCATCTCCCGCGTGCCGTCATGTGCCAGACGTCGTATGGTTAAGACCACGGACGTTTCCGAGTCCGAAGGGGCGATGTGTAGGAGTAGGAGGCGATATGGGTAAGGGGATCCCACTCAGCGAGAAGCTGCAACAGCTAGGTAAGCCCCTGTTGCGCGCAGGGCTCAGCCTCAATCTGTTGTGGATCGGGCGGCTGAAGTTTGAGGACTATGAGGTCGAGAACATACGTCCTGTCGTAATAGGGAGCCCTCTCCTATCGTCCCTTGCTGAGCGACTGGGCGAGCACCGTCTAGCAAGGGGCGTGGGTCTCACGGAGATCACGATGGGGGCCATGATTGCGTCTAAACCGGTGGCGCCTAGGGTCGCCGCAATAGGTAGCTTGGGTGCTATCGCAATGTTCGCATTCACGCTCAGTTTTCTGGTCACGACGCCAGAGGCGTGGCAGCCTGAGAGCAGGGAACCCAAGCTGTCGCCGGCCGGGCAATTCATCGTGAAGGATGTCGTCATGATGGCTGGGGCTATGCTGACAGCCAGCGAAGCACTCGAGGCCACCAAGCGCGGATAAAACTTAATGATTTAAACCGCTTCTCGACCCGGGGCCTCGTCGAACAGAGCGGGTTGACAGGGCTCACTTCCTACCCCACTCTTTAGTACTCCAGTAGCGGTTCGTGTCATGCGGTGTATCTTTGTTGGTCGCGGTGGCTGCCGGATGGCTTTCCGACTTTCGGTCGAGTCGGGATGGACCACGGGTGCCATAGTCAACGTCGACGGCGGCGTTGTGGGGGACCGCAACTGACTGGCCGTACACGACAGATGAATGTCCCGTTTGGATCTGTCTGAGGTGACCGAACTGTTGAGGCATGCGGTTTGCAGAAGCGCTGCAATAACGCCCTACCTTGTCAGCTCATCGGAATGAGAAAACGCACCCCAAATAATCTTTGCAGAGCATGGAGAAAAACATGGCAAGTATTCATGTGGTAAATGTAATGGACAGTGACTTCGAGACCGAGGTCCTCAGTTCCAAGGTACCCGTCCTGGTCGACTTCTGGGCAGCTTGGTGCGGCCCCTGTAAGATGCTGGCCCCGGTCGTTGATGCACTTGCCGATGACTACGTGGGAAGGCTCAAGGTTGCCAAGCTCGACGTCGACGCGAATGCAGCCACAGCACAGAAGTATCAGGTGCAGGGAATCCCGCTGCTTCTTCTCTTCAAGGAAGGTGCGGTAGTAGAAGAGGTCTTGGGTGCTCAACCGCGCATGGCTGTCGAAGGATTTGTGGTCAAGCATCTCTGAGGGTACACACGATCAAGCAACAGGGGTGGCAGTATAAAGCGAGACGTCATAGGGGCTGACGATTGATGCTTGCGTGCGGTATCACCGGAGGATGAGGTATCCACAGGGTGGCGGGCTGACCGCTGAACGACAGTGCAAGCGCGAGGAGTTACGGCTTCAGGCGGCTGAGCGGTTTGCCCTGGGCGAGGGCAGTTCAGCGATCGCCAGGGATCTGCGGGTCAGTGTCCGGTCGGTGCAGCGATGGCGTCGTGCATGGGCCGGGGGCGCCCCACGATCCCTGCGGTCGCAGGGGCCCGCATCGCTGCCGCGGCTAACTGATCATTTCAGAATGAGGATATGAGGCGTCTCAAGCAGGTGATGCTGCAGGCGAGTTGGAGGAGCCTGAGGTGCAGGTCGGCGCGTATCTCGTAGCGGATGCGGAGTCGTTTGAACTGGTGGAGCCAGGCGAACGTCCGCTCTACCACCCAGCGGGTCTTGCCCAGGCCAGAGCCGTGCGGGGCACCGCGTCGGGCGATCTTGGGGGTGATTCCTCGCGCTCGGATGAGGCGCCGGTACTTGTCGAAGTCGTAGCTGCGGTCGGCGAACAGGCGCCGGGGGCGATGACGTGGTCGGCCGCGCAGG
Organism: Streptomyces sp. NBC_01497; assembly: GCF_036250695.1. Classification (NCBI taxonomy): domain Bacteria; kingdom Bacillati; phylum Actinomycetota; class Actinomycetes; order Kitasatosporales; family Streptomycetaceae; genus Streptomyces; species Streptomyces sp. NBC_01497. The sequence continues at coordinate 501,131 of NZ_CP109428.1, forward strand.
CCATGGATGTGGGGAATCGCGTCCAGGAGTGGCATGAGCTGGGTGACGTCGTGACGGTTTCCGCCGGTCAGCGAGACGGCGAGCGGGGTTCCCTGCCGGTCGACGACGACGTGGTGCTTGCTGCCGGGCCGGGCGCGATCGACCGGCGAAGGTCCGGTGTGAGCCCCCCTTTGAGCGCCCGGACGTGCGAGCCGTCGATCGCGGCGTCGTCCATCTCCAGCAGCCCTTCCTTGCGCAGTTCCGCCAGCAAGACCTCGTGCGGCCGGGGCCACACTCCCGCTTCGGTCCAGTCCCGAAGACGCCGCCAGGCCGTTACCCCGCTGCAGCCGACTCGCTCCGCGGGAACGTCCCGCCAGCTCACACCCTTGCGCAACACATAGACGATGCCCGCAGAGCGGCACGGTCATCCGCCGGCAACCGGCCTGGATACCGGCGGCGCCGGGGCGGACGAACCGGCAACAGCGGGACAACGCGTTCCCACAGGTCATCAGGCACGAGATTAGCAGGCACACAACAGATCCTGCCGACTCACCACCCAACTGACAACCCACCAGACAGAGTTCATTCTGAAACGATCAGTAAGCTAAGCACACTCATGCCACGACCACCCCACCCCCAACTCACGCGCACACTGGCGCTCCGGTTCCGCCGTCGCCTCTCCCTCCGGCAGACACGAGCGACGCAGTCGAAGTCCTCTTCCTTGGGGCGTTCTGCGAGGATTGCGTCAAGGGAGTCAGGATTTGGCCGTTCGTCGGAAAGGGCTGGGCGAGCTTGGACAGGTTGGCCAGCTCAGGGCCGTCACCTTCCCGGTTCCAGCGGCCTTGGACGCACACCGCACGCGGAGAAGGCCGTACGCGGGCCCTGCGCCGTCGGCGCCCACGTCAGTGAGGAAGCACGCTTGACGTGCCGCGGCGAGCCGCTTGATCAGCTGGTAGAGCATCCAGAGGGACTCAGCCCGAGCTCGGACCACAACGGATTCTTGTCGCTAAGGCCGCATCAAGAGGCAGGTCGGAGGACATACTTGAAGGCGTGTGAAGGCTCCGCGCAGGCGCGGCTCACGGAAGGGGACGTTCAGTGGGGGTTGTCGGCAACGTGCTGGGCAAGGTCGAGGTGCGGCTCAAGTGGGACCCGAGTCCTCTGGGCGAGCCCCCGCGCCATCTCGACATCGTCGCCGCGACCTACTCCATGGACGACCCCTTCGGCAAGCCGGCGTACCTGGTGCACTACGACAGCCGCTCACCCGACGGCACCATCAACATGAGTCGTCACAGTCAGACCGGCCAGGGTTTCGGGTTCGTCGAGGTGATGTCCTTGGAGTTCGACCGTCTGTCCGGCGCCTACGCGAGGGTTATCGTGGGCGTGGTCATCCATCAGGAGCCGGTTCCCCGGACGTTCGGCGACATTTCGAACGCGGGAGTCGTAATCCTCGAGGGCTACGAGGAACTGCTCACCGACGATTTCTCTGGCATGGCCGGATCGACCGCGACGACCCTCGCCGAGTTCACCCGCAACGACACCGGCCACTGGAAACTGCGCGAAATGATCCGGGGATCCGACAGCGATCCGGCGGGCTTCATGATCGAGATGGGCGCTGTCCGCCACATCTGACCGACGGGCCCGCGTGCGGCCATCCCGGTTTGAGGTTCGCCTTCTGGCTGAACGCTCCGCTCGTCGAGCTGACCGCGCTGCCTTCTGGTTCATCGGGTCATCCCGAGGATCTGCTCGATGGCCGAGACCATCGTGATCTGGGAGTAATACTGACTGCGCGCAGACGTGCCGCTCGTCGGCTCTGACGGCAAGGTCGCCAAGGATGGCCAGAGCCCTTGCGGTGGTGAGCTTCGCTTTCTCCTCGTATCGCATGCGCTCAGTGTGCTGATCCTCGAAGTCGCTTGTCAGCCTGTCCTGCGGGGTTTGGTGCCGACCTTGTGATGGGCGGGCCGGCTGTATGCCTCGCCGGTGGCGAGCACTCTGCCCACATCATGACGGATGGCTGGGCGGCGGTTCGTCGACCCCGGGGGCCGGCCTGGCCCGGGCCGGGACGGTTTCGGTGTACCGGCTGGAGAGCCAGTCTTCGCGTGCAGGTTCCTGAACCCTCTGCGGACGCGGGCGGGGGTCCGTTTGTTCGGCTCGGTCGGCTTCTCCCAGGGTCGGCGGAGGTCGGTGTCAGTGGGCGGGCTAGCCGGAGCTGGGCATAGGCGGCGATCACCAGCCAGGTCCACCGGTCGGCCGCTTCCGAGCTGCGGAGCCGGGGCTTGGGCCACCCCAAAGTCTGCTTGAACAGGCGAAATGTGTGCTCGATGTCGAAGCGCCAGAGGAAGGACTGCCAGCAGCGGTCGAGGTCCGTTTCGGTGGCATCGGTGCCCGACCACCACAGCCATACCGGCTTGCTGACCCCGCCGCTGGGCAACTTCTCCACGACCAAGCGGATGATGGTGCCCTCGATGATGGGCAGTTGGCCGTCGTGGTCGAGCCATGTGGCCCGGCGGGTCAATCTGGGGTGCAGCCTGTCCCATGCCGGCGCGGTCGCCTTCCCCTAGGACTTGTCCGGGCGATCATGTGCGGAGCCAGATGACGAGGGTTGCTGCGGTTGCGGTGCCGAGGTAGACGTAGCCTCGTTTGTCGTATCGCGTGGCGACGGCTCGGGATTGTTTGAGCTTGTTGATCGCTCGTTCGACGGTGTTGCGTTTCTTGTAACGCTCCGCGTCGAAGGCGGGTGGCCGTCCGCCGCGTGAGCCTTTGCGCAGGCGGGCGGCCTGGCTGTCGGTCTTCTCCGGGATCGTGTGCCGGATACCCCGACGCCGCAGGTACCGGCGGCAGGGGCCGTTGCTGTATGCCTTGTCCGCGGCAAGGCTGTCGGGCTTGCCGCGCGGCCTGCCCACGGTCGTGCGCGGGACTCGGATCTTCTCCAGCACCGCTTCGAACTGGGTGCAGTCCGCCCGCTGTCCGCCGGTCAGAACCAGGGACAGGGGGCGGCAGCGTCCGTCGGCGCTCAGGTGGAGTTTGCTGGTGAAGCCGCCCCGCGAGCGGCCCAGGCCCTCACCTCCCGCACCACCTCCACCAGCCGGCCGTGCAGGCTCTGCCAGGGCGTTTCGTCCTGGTGTTCTGCCTGTTCGCCCCCCTTTGAGGGGGCGGGCGGCGGATCGGTGTGGGCACCGGCCGCATGCTGATGCGCACGCACGATGGTGGAGTCGACCGCAATGTCCCAGTCGATGTCACCAGCCGCGTCGGCCGCGGCCTGAACCTGCCGCAACAGGCGTTCCCATGTCCCGTCCGCCGACCACTGCCGATGACGTTCGTAGACGGTCTTCCACGGCCCGAACCTCTCCGGAAGATCACGCCAGTGCACGCCGGTTCGCACTCGGTGCAAGATCCCGTCGATCACCTGCCGGTGATCCCGCCACCGGCCACACCGGTTGTTGCTGACCGGCAGAAACGGCCGCAGCCGCTCCCACTCCGCATCCGTCAAGTCACCCCGCCCCATGCCCAGGACAACGAGCCAGAAGTCAGACAGTCACATGATCGGGCGGACAAGCTCTAAGTGGACCGCCGGCTCCTCCGCCGACGCGGCGCCGTCGTCGATCCCCACGTCCCTGGCCCAGTAGTCGTCACCGTCGCTCGTGCCACCGATGCCGTCCGTGCCTTCCTCGTCCCAGAAGACGAGGCGCCCGGAGCGTACGGTGCCCACCTGGCCATCGATGATCTCGCCGTCCGTGTCCGCGCTGTCACCCAGGCCGTCGCCGTCCTGGTCCACACCGTCACCGACCTGGCGTATGCAGCCGGTCATCAAGCCCACCGCGTTGATCATCGATGACACCGGGTTCCTCAAGGACGGGGACGCGTCCGCGTGTGTGACCAGGCAGTACACCGGCACCGCGGGCAAGGTCACCAACTGCCAGGCCGGGATCTCCTTGCATCTTGCTTCCAACGGCCCCTCGGCAGCGGTGAACTGGCGTTTGTTCCTGCCCGGGAGCTGGGCGGCCGGCAGGGGGAACCTCAGCCGTGCATCCCGGCCTACTCCGGCCGCGGCCCACGGCCCGTTCCTGCCTACTCCGAGCCGGCCCAGAGGGTGAAGAGCCTGGTCATCGCGGTCGGGAAATCTGCCGCACGGCCGGTGCAGTGGAGGGAGGGATCACGGCCCGGCAGTGGCCGCAGCGGGCACAAGCGCATCTACTCGCGCTTCGTGACCCTACGGATCCGGCCCGCCGGACGTGAGATCCGCAAGGCCACACCCGACGCGAGCTTCCGGTCCGCTGGCTGCTGGCCGAATGGCCCGCTGGCCAGGACGAGCCCTCGACTACCTCCCACCCGAAGATTCGAGGCCCGCCACCACCGATCCCAAGCGACCACGAACACCGCCTGAAACCACAGAAACCGGCCGCTACGAAACCCAGGGCAGCTCAGCGGGATCCGTACGCATCAGGGTCTACGACGTGAATGGCCGACTCTTCTGCTGATGCCGCGCCGCCGTCGATACCCACATCCTTTGCCCAGTAGTCATCGCCGTCGTACTGTGCCCCGCTAACGTCTTTATTCCACACCGAAAGGCGACCGGCACGCACGGAGCCGACCTGGTCGTCGATGACCTCGCCGTCCGTGTCTGACGTATCGCCGATGCCGTCGCCGTCATCGCTCCGATTCTCCTCCACCTCACGTGCCAGCCGCCTGGACAGGGATTCGTGGCTCTGCGACTCACGCTCGGTTATTCCCCACTCGCTAACGGCGAGAGGACGTTCGGCCGGAGAGTACCCGGCGTCCAGGTAGTCCCCAATTTCGTCTTCGTCAAGTTCTTCCGAAGCCCTAAGGAGCCCCGGGGCCTGCTCTTCATCGCCCATGGTGTCCTCCTGAACTGCGTGCCCGGCTGGCTCGGCTCTCTGCCTCCGCAAAACAAGTTTATGTTCTTGTCCGCGGAGGTGAGCACGGAGGGCGCGCCGGCACGGTGCAGGCGCCCGGTGGCGGCTCGGGGCATAGAGCGGCATACTCCATCGCGGCGGATGTGGCTGTACGGCGGGCCAGGAGAATGACGGCGGCGGTCGCGGTGAGGACGCTCACGGCTACGGCGTAGACGAGGGCTGTGTCATGCAGGCCATATAGTGCGGTAGCGATGCCGCCAATGACAGCTGGCACTGCGGTGGCGACGTAGCTGACGATGTAGATGGCCGTGATCAGCCCGGCACGCTGGCCGGGCGTGACTGCGGGGGCCGTAGCCGTGGCGCGGTAGGCGCCGAGGAAGCCGGGACCAAAGCCGAGTCCTGCGATAGCAGTGCCCAGAAACAGGACCCAAGGTGTGCTGGTGTCAATGGCCGCAAAAGTCACCAGGGCCCCGGCGGTAAGAGCGAGACACCCAGCCAGCATCACGCGGGCTGGCCTCACCTTGGCGAGTGCTCCGGAGGCCGCGGCCCCGAGCCCTGTGAGCAGGAAGATCAAGATGCCGCCCCAGAGTAGGTTATGGGAGTGCAGCAGCTGGCTGGCGAGCGATGGTCCAAGTGATAGGTAGAAGCCACCGAGCGCCCACACGCCGACCAGGCAGGGCAGGGCGGCGGCGAAGGCACTCCTGGACGGGTGCGGCACGCTGACCTGCGGGCGGAGCGAGCCCAGGGCATGGGGGCGCCTGCTTCCGGGCTCCTGGGTAGTCAGCACGGCGAGCAAGCTTGCGACGAACATCGCAAGCAGCAGCCACCAGATCAATCGGGTCGGTGCCGGGGCGTACTGGCCCAGTACGCTGGTGACGATCGCACCGAGGGCTTGACCAGCGGTCGGCGCCGCACTGGACAACAGCGGTGCCGCGCTGCCGTGTGGCCGCAAGTCGTGCAGCGCAGCAGCGGCCGCACCGGTGATAAGGCCGACCGCGAGGCCCTGCAGCGCGCGCGCCGCAAACAACAACCCGACTCCGTGCGCGAGCAGGAACAATCAGCACGCAACGGCGCCTGTGGCCAGCCCGGCCAACAGCAAGGGTCGACGGCCTACGTAATCCGAAAGGGAGCCCAGGGAGAGCAAGGTGCACAGCAAGACGATGATATAGACCGTGAACAGCAAGGTCAGCGTGATCGCAGGGAACCGGAACTGCGCCTGATACACCCGGTAAAGCGGTGAGGCGGCAGCGTTCGACGCGAACGCCAAGAACGCAGCGACGGCTGCTACGCCGAAAGCCGCGCCCTTCGGTAGGGCGAGCCGCCGCAGCGGCCCTTTGGCTTCTTCAATACGCGTGAAGCGTACTCGGCTGCTGTCGCCCATCAGACTGTCGTCACGAATGCGAGCTTGGCACTGTCGATGATATTTTGCATGTCTTGGGCGATGATTCCCACTGTTTCTAGCCTTCCCCTGGCGGGACGTGGCGGCGTACGGGCTACGTGACTGGCGGCTGGCGCCCGGAACCCGCTGCCACTCATCGCAGACACTCGCCTGTTCGTTGGGCTGAAGACTGGAGTCGGCCACGCCGCCGACGAAGGTCTAACCGAGACCCCACTTCAAACAGATCGAGTTACAGGCTCTCTGTACCTGTTTGGAGGTACTGAGGTTTAACTCGTGGTGTCGGTGGGGCGGTCGATGTCACGGGCGTGGTGCCGTAGGGCGGCTGCGATGTTGTGGTGGCCGTCCAGGCGGAGCAGGGTGATCGCGGTGTTGCGCAGGCTCGCCATGACGCGGGGCGCGTTGCCGGTGCGGACCTGGGAGCGGTCTTCGTCGAAGGTGACGCGGACCCAGTGCAGGCGGTTCTCGATCTCCCAGTGTGACTGCACCCATCCGGCCAGGACTGCCGGCGGTGCGGTGGCGGCCTCCGCGCTGGTGATCAGGTAGACCATCTCGACGGTCCGTTTGCCCTTCCGGGTGACGGTGCGCCGCAGTTGAGCGCGACCTGCGAGGCGCCGCTGAACTCAACCCAGGCCGGCACGTCGACGACCTTACTGTAAACGGGTGAACGGAGGGGTCCATACGGTCCATGGTTGCGGTAGGGACCTTGTAGATCGGCCGTCGATCTTGCTGCAGGAGGGTGGAATGACCGGAAGGGACTTTTCATCCTCAAACGGAGTGTGATCTGTATGGCCTCGGACTTCGAAGGCAAGAAACTCGTCGCGATCGGCGGCGCAAGCGGCATGGGACTGAAAACGGCGCAGAACGTCATCGAGAAGGGTGGCAGCGCGGTCATCATCGGCCGACCGGGCCAGAAACTCGACGATGCCGTTGCGAACCTTTCGCGCTCAGGCAGCGCATATGCGATCGCAGCCGACCTGTCGAACTGGGAGCAGGTCGTCGAGGCGCAGAGGCAGCTGGTGCAGAGCCACTCCGACGCGACTCTTCTCGTCAACTCAGCGGGGTTCTTCCTGCCCAAGCCGTTCCTCGACCACGAGGTCGCGGACTACGACTCGTATCACGACCTGAACAGGTCGACGTTCTTCCTGACGCAGACAGTCGTACGGGGCATGATCGCCGGTGGTCAGGGCGGCGCCATCGTGAACGTGGGCAGCATGTGGGCGCACCAGGCTCTCGCTGTGACGCCATCGTCGGGCTACTCGATGGCCAAGGCGGGCTTGCACGCCCTCACACACAACCTGGCCATCGAACTCGCCGGGGAGGGCATCCGGGTGAACGCCGTGGCCCCCGGTGTCACCGATACACCGCTCTTCGCAAAGGTCTTCCCCCCCGACCAGCTGAAAGGGGCGCTTGAGCAGCTCAGCGGCCTGATGCCACTCGGCCGGACCGGCACCCCGCAGGACCTCGCCTCCACCATCGCCTTCCTCCTCTCATCGGAATCGAGCTGGACAACCGGCGCCATCTTCAACGTCGACGGTGGGATCATGGCAGGACGCAACTAAGTCGCTGTTGTCGTTCCGGCCATGAGGGGTGGGCTTCGAACCGGGGTTCCCGATCGGGTGGTCGGGGAGGTGTCGGCGCATAAGGGTGGGGCCTTCTGAACAGCTCGATGGTGTCGAATCAACGAGCAACGTCAGGGGGCCCCGGTGTTGGAGTGTTCCGTGTGGATGGCCGGGCAGTCCAGTTCAGTTGCCCCGGAGTGTGACTGCCTGGCACACCGGTTCGGAAACGCCGCCGACAACAGCTGCCGGCAGCGGCGATATCCGTCGGATATGACGGACGCGGAGTGGGCGGTGGTCCGGCCGCTGCTGCCGGTGCCGGGCTGGATGTGGGGCCGGGGCGGGCAGCCGGAGGCCTACTGCCACCGGGCGATACTGGACGGGGTCCGGTACCTGGTCGACAACGGAATCAAGTGGCGGGCGATGCCGGCCGGTTTCCCGCCGTGGGACCGGGTCTACGCGTTCTTCCGCCGCTGGCGCGGCCACGGCCTGGCCCGGGAGTTCCACGACCGGCTCCGCGCCCGGGTCCGCGAACGGGAGGGCCGCGACGCCGAGCCGACGGCCGCCGTGATCGACTCCCAGTCGGTCAAGGCCGATGCCGTCGTCGGCACGGACAGCCGTGGCTTCGACGGCGGCAAGCTGATCAACGGCCGCAAGCGGCACGTCGTGGTGGACACGCTCGGCCTGCTGCTGGGCGTGATGGTCACCGCCGCGGACATCGGGGACCGCACCGCCGCCCAGGTCCTGCTCCGGCGGGTGGCCGACGCTCACCACCGCCTGGAACTGGTCTGGGCCGACGGCGGCTACACCGGCAGCCTCGTCGGACACTGCCTGGCCGCACTCGCTCTCGTCCTGAAGATCGTCAAACGCAGCGACGGCCAGAAGGGGTTCGTAGTGCTGCCCAGCGGTGGATCGTGGAGCGCACGAACGCGTGGCTGATGCGCACCCGACGCCTGGCCCGCGACTACGAACGCCGCACCACCAGCGCCGAGGCGATGGTTTATTGGTCGATGATCCTGCTCATGACCCGGCGCCTGGCCCGGCCGCACCCGCAGCCAGCGTGAACCGGCCCGGTCCCGGCTCGGTCAGCCAGCCACGTGTAACCAGGCGTTTCGCCTTCGACCGCAAGGCCTCCACCCGCGCCGGGACCACGTCCATCCCGAAGGCCGCGGCCATCTCCTGGCAGGTCAGCGGCCCTTGATGAAGCCGGGACCGAGTCTGCGAGCACCTGCACGATGCGCTGGTAGTCCACCGACAGCACCGCCGGGGCAAGGCCCTCCCGCCACACCGGCACCTGCGACCTCGGCTTGACCACATCCCCGGGTGCCGACGGCACATCCGCGTCCAACGGATCCAAGGTGACCTCCGTCCCGGCGGTGCCGGCGCTGGGAGCCAGCACCGCATCAACCCGCCTATGGGCGATCACCCACTCCTGCCATTCCTGCTCGGCCGCGGCCAGCTCGGCCTGGATCCGATCGGCCTCCTCCCGCAGCCCGTCGACACGACGACGAGCAACGAACTCGTGCTCTTCCAGCAGTCCGACAACCGACGGCATCCAGGCCTCCCCGGCGAGTGACAACCCGACAGGCCACAACTCCCACCGAACTGCCGAACCTATGCCTGACCAGAGAAAATGCCGCCACCAAGTTCGGAACGACAACAGCTACTCAGGTGCGGGCGGCGCCCTGTCGGGGCTGCGTCCAGGTCAGCACGATCTTCCGACCGCCGGCCTGTCCGGCAGAAACCCGAGCGAAGGCCGCCGGCCCCTCGCTCGAGGGAAGCACCTCCAGGTTCTGCTGCAGCCTCCCGGCTACCGCCGATTCAGCCAGATGCGCAAGCTGCGCCGCGTCAGGCCGAACGTAGATATCCCTGCTCACGATGCCACGTTCCCCTGCAGGCGCGTCTGAGGTGAGCGAGATCAGACGTCCGCCATCGCGCAGCACAGACATGGCCTCCTGTGACGTTCCTTCAACGGCAATGAGTACGCCATCGAACCCGTGCGGAACCTGCCCCCGCCAACCCGGCTTCCGGTAGTCGACCACCTCGGACGCGCCCAGAGCGGACAGCCGCTCGCCCGCTGCAGCGGATGCTGTCACCGTCACCTCGATCCCGCGCGCGGCAGCGATCTGCAGCGCCAACGCGCCCGTAGCCCCTCCTCCATTGGTGATCAACAGTCGCTGTCCGCTCGTCAGCGCTAGCTCTTCCAGGGCCTGGTATGCCGTGAGTCCGGCAACTGGCAATGCCGCTGCTTGAGCGGCATCCAGCTCCGTCGGGCAGGGTGCGGCGCTAGCCGCGGTGATCAGTGCCCGCTCTGCCCAAAAGCCGCTTCCGCCGGGCAGCGGGGCCTCGTGGGCGAGCACTCGGTCGCCAAGGGAAAAGCCCTCGACGCCCGGACCGACCGCCACCACGCGGCCTGCCCCCTCCACTCCGAGCGCGGCCGGGGTCCGCAGCCCTACGTCCCAGCTGGCGTCGGTCAGCAACTGGTCCCACGGGCCGACACCGGCGGCGTCCACCTCGAGCAGAAGCTGGCCAGCCTCGGGCGCCGGGGGCTCGGGCAGATCGAGCAGGACGACATCTGCTCCCGGACCGGAAACTCCGCATGCCTTCATAATCATCCCTTCATTCGATCCGGCTGACCTGGAGGTACAGACCGGGATCCCGATACACAACTAAAGGCTGTCCCGTAACTCTTGGGAGGGGCAGTCGAGCCAGTCCTGCTCGACTAACTTGTCCGCTTCTAACCCGCTTACCGGACTCGACAATGACTCATCGAATCGGGTCGAAGTGGACTCACCCAGGGCACCAGAACAGTTACGGGACAGCTCTTAGGCGGTCCAGCAGACCGCTGTGATCTCGAATGCGTTGCCGATGTGTTTGTTAATCCAACCGCCAAGAGAACTCTATGGTCCAGAAGCCCCGGCGCGGAGCGCTGGGTCCGTCGATCGTGCGCGCAGGCAGACCAGACCATCGAACCCGGCCTCAGCCTCTCTATGATCGCAGCAGATCTCCGGAAACGGGACGATCCACGGCCGAGAGCAGGCATGCTTGCCAAGTGGTGTCGCGCCATCCTAACGTGGACGGAATAGTCCCATTATCTCATATCTGACGACACGAGTTGTCGGTCTGGATGACCCGGCCTTGCACGGCGATTCAGACGGTCTGTGACCTGTAACGTGTCCGCGGAGGAGTCCCGGCCTTCGTGGCGCCCGGCCGGCACCAACCTTCCGCCGCGCTGGGGGATCACGGCCGTACCGCGAACGACCAGGTGGCGTCCATGGCTCCGGTTCACGAGCGTCGCCAACTGCTCACCGTCACAGTGGTGGGCGGCGGGGTCTCCGGATGCGCGTCCGATACCGGTAACGTGTGCCCCTTCTTCACGGCCGACCTTGGTCACCGCCGAACCGAGTCCGCCGGCCTCGCCATGCACGAGGATCGCCGGCCAGGTATTCGCCCCTCGGGCACTCCGGATAGCCCGCGGACGACGTCGTCCAACACCTGGTTTGTCAGGTCCGCTGTGAGGTTCCCCCGGGATGCGGGGAATGGTGACAGCAGGTCAGATGGGTCTCATGAGAGGAGCCCAGACGATGCCTGCCCCGAGGAAGTACCCGCTGGAGTTGCGTGAGCGTGCGGTGCGGATGTACCGGACTGCCGAGCCGAAGCCGGTGATCCGTCGCATGGCCGAGGATCTCGGTGTGCATCACGAGGCTCTGCGCCACTGGATCCGGCAGGCCGAGGCCGACGCCGGCGAGCGTGACGACCTGCTCACCACCGAGGAGAAGGAAGAGCTCGCCCAGCTGCGGCGCGAGGTGCGGGAACTGCGTCGGGCGAACGAGGTCCTGCGGACGGCCTCGGCTTTTTTCGCCGCACAGCTCGACCCGACCCGGCCCAGGTGACCGCGCTCCTCACAGAGCACCCGCACCTGGGGGTCGAGCCTGTACTCCGGGAACTGCACATCCCCTCCTCCACCTACTACCGCTGGCGCCAGGCCGAGACCGAGCCCTGCGAGCGGAGCCGCCAGGACACCGAGCTGACCGGGCAGATCCGGCGGATCCACCAGGACTCCGGCGGCATCTACGGATCGCCCAGGGTCCACGCCGTCCTCCAACGCGAGGGCGTTCACGTCGGCCGCCAGCGCGTCGAGCGGCTCATGCGGGAAGCCGGCCTGGCCGGATCAGCCCCCGCAGGAGCAAGGCCTTCACCCGCCGGGACCCCGACGCCGACCTCGCCCCTGACCTGGTACAACGCGACTTCACGGCGTCCACGCCGAATCGATTGTGGGTCACCGACCTGACCATGATCTCCACCCTGGAGGGACCACTGTGGCTGTCGGCGATCCGGGATGTCTTCTCACGCAGAGTCGTGGCCTGGGAGACCTCCGCCCGCGCGGACGCCGACCTGGTCCTGTCCTCGTTGGAGTACGCGCTGGCCAGCCGTGAAGTCGCCCCCGGCGAACTCGTCCACCACGCTGACCACGGCACGCAAGGCGGATTCAACTGGTCGTCGCAACACCTTGGTTATGGAGGTGTTGGATGGGACGACCAGTTGAATCCGCCCTGCCCCCGCGGGTCGCAGTGGAGCGGTGGGTGTCCCTGAAGGCGTTGCTGCCGCATATGGGCCTCGTCGTAAGTCATGGAGGGTCGGGCACGACACTGCATCCGCTCGCGGAAGGACTGCACTTCGTACTCCCGCAAGGCGCTGACCAATTCAGCAACGCGCAGGTGATCGCCGACACCGGCCTCGGCATCCGGCTGCTCAACGAAGAGCTCACGGCCGACTCGGTCGGCGAACTCTCGGCGGCGCTGCGGCATGCCCTCATCGGCGGACGTCGTCTGCCGGCTGCCGGAACCCATGAGGGAATCGGGCCGGTAGAGGCGTCCTGCGGTCGGGGCGGGGCCAATACGAAGGGACGCGCGGAGGAATAAACCCTGAAGCCTGTGGTGGAGCGCCTCTCGGTCGGCGTTAATCCTCCGACGGGAATCCCGACGGGAGCGCGGCCCGCGCTCGACGATGCCCACCTTCCTACCCGCGCCCGCCAGATCGGCAGGGAGGAACCCCCGCCCTGACTGGTCCCGAGTCGAGCCCGGGCGCGGGCAGAGTGGGCACGGTGCCGGCTTCTACGGCGTCGGCCTCCGGGGCGGCTGCGGTCAGCTCTGGTGGGCGAGGTCGGCCGCGGTGAGTCCCTCGAGTGCCATGCCGAGTTGCGTGCCTTCGGCGAGGCGCCTGCTGATGCGCTGGCGCAGCGTGACGGCGAGGTAGCGGGTGAGCAGGTGCGGCCGGCCGGCCAGGGTCTCGGCGAGTTCCTGGGCGCGGGCCAGGACCTCGCTCCCGGGGAGCACCTCGGCCACCGCGCCCCAGCGTTCGGCCTGTTCGGCGGTGAACGATCCGTGGGTGAGGGTGAGGTAGCGGGCCCGGTTGAGGCCCAGGGTCTCCTCCCAGACGACCTGGATGCCGTCGCCGGGGACGATCCCGAACGTCAGGTGGGGGTGGTCGGAGAAGACGGTGGTGTCGGCGGCGATGACGATGTCGGCGAGCAGGGCGTACTCGCTGTGGACGGTGGCCGGGCCGTTGACGGCGGCGACGATCGGCATCTCCAGGTCGGCCAGGCGCTGCATCACCCGGCGGCCCTCGGCGAGGGTGCGGTCCCAGTGTCCGGGCTTGGTGATGTCACCGAGGCTGGGACCGTCGATGTCGGTCATGAAGCGGTCGCCGGTGCCGGTCAGGACCAGCACCCGGTTGTCGTGGTCCTCGCCGATCTCGTAGAGGGCGCGCGGCAGGTCGGTGTGCAGCCGGCCGGTGAAGGTCGCCGGGCCGCCGTCGCTGTGGAAGCGCACGGTGAGCACACCGGAGGGGGTACGTTCCATCGCCAGGTTCTCAAAGGCGCTGAAGTACTCGGGCAGGGTGGTCATGCGACGGCTCCTCGCGTAAATCGGGTAGGGCTCGAGTCCCCAAGACAACATCCCGAGAAGCGAAATCCCAAGCAACAGGCCCGAGGGCCGACTGTGATTCCGAGGTTCGTAGCTGGTGTGGCGAGGGCTGCTTGAGCTGGGGTGTTGGTGATTCCCTGATAAGGAGTCCGGCGCTTACGGGGAGCTGGAGACAGTGGTGATGGGGCGTCTGGCCTGTGGTTGTTCGGGGTTCGTTGATAACGGCGGTGTGGTGTTGGTGATGGGCTCCGGTATCTAAAGGGTCGGTGCGGGTTTGTGCTGGTCAGCGGCTTGCTGCATGGTCGGGGTCTGCTGGTGGGCTATGCCGTTGCTGTCGGGTGGGGGTTGCCGCCGGTCCAGTACAGGGCGGTGTCGATGTCGCGTGCGGTCCAGCCGGCGGCGTGTGCTCCGCCGTGGTGGAGGAGGTCGTCGAGGAGCTGGAGGTAGCGGCCGTAGCGTCCCGGTGTGGGGGTGAGGGGGAGGCGGAGGGTGTCGAGGGCGTGTTGGACGCGGCGGTCGTAGACGGCCATCCGCTGGGGTGCTGCTGCGGTGAGGATGGCTGAGGCGAGGGCGTCGCCGGTGCGGAAGCCGGGCAGTTCCCAGATGATGCCGCGCCCCGTGCGGGCGGCCTCCCCGCGCGAGATGGTGGTGTCGCGGACGGCGGTGACGACTCGCTCGGTGACGGCTCGGACCTGGGTGTCGGGCAGGGACATCAGTTCTGTCACCCAGCGGGTTTGTGCGGAGAGCCGTTTCCAGACGACGAGGGCTGCGATGTCCGTCTTGCCGAGGCTGCCGGTGTGCTCGGTTCGCTGCGCGACGTCGTGGAGGACCTCGTCGTAGTGGGGTGAGACGCCTGCCAGGTAGTCGGCGCGGGCGGGGATCAGGGTGTCCCAGGCCTGCCGGCAGAGGGCAGCGAACTCGTCGCCGCCTGGCGTTTCGGTGGTCGTCTTCATGTCCGCATCATGCCGTTCTGGCGGGTTGGCGGGTTCGGGGGCGGCTTGCTTCTTCGGCGAGGTGGTCGAGCTGGATAGCTTCGAGCGCCTTTTTGGTGATGCGTTCGGTGCCGTCGCAGATGGCGGTGATCGCTGCTTGGCGGATGAGGCGGGCGAGGCTTCCGATGCGGCCGGCGGTGCGCTGGTGGAGGTAGGAGGCGTGGCGGGGGAGTGTGCCGGGTGTGTGCTGGGTGAGGTCGAGGGCGTTCTCCATGTCGGTGATGAGATCGGTGAAGGGGCGGGTGTTTCCGTGGCGGGCGGGGAGGGGGCCGCAGGTGATGAGGCTGGCGCGGCCGGCGAGTTGGGCGCCGCGTACTCCGGAGAACAGCGTGGTTGAGGCGACGTCGATGCCGGTGTAGACGAAGGTTGCTCTGATGCGTTCGGTGAGGTCTTTGAGCAGGTCGGCGGCTTCGGCGCCGGTGGTCGTGCGCGGGTTGAGGCGGTGGATCTCGTCGATGAGGACCAGGCGGACGCCAGCGGCGGTGTAGGTGTGGCAGACGGCCTCGGTGATCTGGGTCTGGGTCATGCGGGTGGTGACGGGGATGCCGAGGTAGCGGGCGAATTCGGTGGCCAGGGTTTTCGCGGTGGCGCCGGCCGGCACCAGCAGGTACGCGACCGGTGTCTGCTGGTGGGTGCGTCCGGGCGGGGCGGGGTGTTTTCGGGTGTGGGCGAGGTGGCAGGTGCGTCCGACTTCGAGGAGGGCGGTCGTTTTCCCGGCCGCGGCGGGGCCGGTGACGATCAGTGAGGGCCGGGCGGTGGTCTGCTGGTGGCGGCCGAGGAGCATCAGGGTGCGGACCTGGGTGGCGAGGGTGTTGATGGCGGGGGTGCGGACGGTGACGAACGCGGAGTGGTAGGCGAGGCGTTCTTCCGTGCTGCGTGGGGTGTCGCCGGGCTGGGGCGGGGTGAGGGGCGGGGTGGTGGCGAAGCGTTGCCAGCCCTGCCAGGTGGTGATCGGCCATTCCGGCTCGACTGCCTGCGTGCCAGGCGGCGGTGCCTCGGTGTTGGCGGGGGCGTGGTGGTTGCGTGCGGGGCTGGTCACCAGTTGAGGGCTTCCTGAGCGGGGTCGTAGAGGCCGAGTCCGGTGTACGGGACGGGCACGTCGCTGGTGTCGCCGGGTCCGAGTTCGTCTTCGCTGTCGGCCTGTTCTGGTTCGTCGGGCTGGTCGTCGAGGTCGTCGAGGTCGTCGATGCTGTCGTCGTCCCAGGCGTCGTCCCAGGCGTCGGCCTGCGGGGCCGGATCGTAGGGAGGGCGGGTGCCGGCTGCGGGCGGGGGTGTTTTCAGTGGTGCGGCGCGGGTGATCAGGCGCTGTTCGCCGGGGGTAGCGGTGCCGGCGTGGGCGCGGCGCATGAGCTGGTCGAGGGCGTCGGCGAGGTCGGCTTCGTGGGTGTCGCGGTCGCTGTGGCGGGTGGTGATCGTTTTGATGTGCTGCCAGGTGGCGCTGTTGAACGGCTGGTGAATGTGGTCGCGGTGGATCCACGGGATCTCTGTCAGGTGTCCGTCGGGCAGGCGGATCCAGACCTGGCGGGCGTCGTGGGGGTTGGTGTGGACTTCCCATTTGCCGCCGCGTGCGGTGACGGGGGAGGGCTGACCGCGGTAGGGGGCGAGGACATCGTGGTCGTAGGTGCGGTGGTCGACGCGGATGCCGCGTTCGGTGATGGCCTGCCAGCGCACCGGCAGCAGTTCGAGGTAGTCGCTGCCGCTCAAGGGGAGGGGCACGTAGCCGGTCACGGCGATAAGCGCGGCCCACATCTGGTTCGGGGTGAGAGCCTTCTTCGGCAGGGTGGGGTGGCGCAGGCCTTCGTGGGGGCGGTGGTGGTAGTGGATCAGCCATTCGTCCAGAAGGTCCTGCATCTGGGCGACGCTGAAGCAGGCCTCGCCTTCGGCGTCCGGTCCGCGGCGGGTGACGTCGGAGCCGGTGTAGCCGGGCAGGTGCTGGCACAGCAGGGCGTTGACCGTGCCGAAGGTGCGTTCGACGATGCCTTTGGCGGCGGGGGCGTGGGGCGGGGTGGGCTGGACGCTGATGCCGAGGGTTTCGCAGGCGGCGGTGAACGCCGTGGACAGGTAGACCTTGCCCCGGTCCACGACGATCGTCTCGGGCACCACCACCGGCCGGGCAGCCGCGCCCTCGAGCCGTTCGTCCAGGTCCATCAGCCGCTGTAGCTGGGGGAGTTGGGTGTGGGCGAGGCACAGTGCGTCGGGCCAGGAGGGACGGGCCGCGTGCGGGACGGCCATCTCGGCGAGCAGCAGGGCCGCGTCGACTGCCTTGGTGCCGGCGGGCCGCAGGACCGCGGCGAGGATGGCGCGGGTGGCGACGTCGACGGCGATCGTGAGTTCGGGCCGGCCGGTGGTGCCGTCGTCGAAGACGGCCAGGACGTCCAGCCGTGTGGTGTCGACCTGCACCTGCTCGCCCGGCCGCAGCGCCACGGTCGGGGTGAACGCCTGTCCGCCGGTGGGGGAGGGGAGAGTACGGGCGGGGCGGTGGGGGTGTTCGGCAGGGTCGGCGAGCTGGTGGACGAGCCGGTAGAAGGTGGCCTGGGAGGGGGCGGGCACTGTGCCGCGGCCGTGCCGGTCGGTAAGGATCTGTGTGACCAGGGGCATCAAGCCCTTGACGGTGCCCTTGGAACGGCCGCGCTGGCGGCGCAGCGCTTCCTCGATGGCGGCGATGACGCGTTCGTCGGTGCGCCCGGTAGGCACGGGCCGACGGGTGGTGCGGTGGTCAACCAGCCCCCACAGTCCCTGCTTGCGGTAGGCCAGGCGCATGCGCTGCACCGTGGTCCGGGAGACAGGGCCGAAGCCGATCGCGGTCAGCTCCGTGGCCTTGGCCTCCTCGCGCTGTGCGAGGGTGAACCGGTCGGGGTCGTACTCGGCCCGGGGCGCCCCGTCGCTGTCCGTCCCGCCGGGCAGGCCGGTCTCCACCTCGCGGATGTGCCGCTGCCAGGCCAGTGCCTTGCGCCGCGCGTCCTCGGGCGCGGTTTCGAACAGACCCCACTGCGTTGCGGCCTGGGGCATTTCGGCGCCCACGATGGTGAAGGACGGGTCGGCGAACAGGTGTCCGGCCACGACCGTCTCGTCTTCGCCTGTTTCACCGGCGAGGTGGACCTGCTGCCCCGCCATCGCGATGACCTGCCAGGTGCGGTCACGGAAGCGGACGTGCGCTCCGACCTGCAGCACCGGCCGGCCGCCACGCCGCACGCTCACTGCCCCTCCCCGCTGCCCGGGCCGCCGTGGCCGTTCGCACCGCCGGCGCCGGTGCTGACGAGGACCCGCTCGTTAAGCGGTACGTCCAGGGGCGCGGTGAGGTGTCCGTGCCACAGGGCGTGGAAGACGGCGGGCAGGACTTCGATCGGGTCGCCCACCGCTTCGACGCCCTCGATCAGCGGCTGCGGCTGTGCGAACACCTCACGCAGGGCGGCCGCGAGACGGGGATGGCCGGCGTTGCGGGGGTGGCGGTACCCGGCCAGCCATTTCAGGTTTGCCGAAAGCGTCTTCTCCAGCGGCTCAAGGCGCCGGTAGCTCCAGCCGGCCTGCGCGCACGCCGCCTCAAGGACCGTCGCAGCACGCTGCGCCCGCTCGCCGCCGGCCTCCAGGTGGTTGGGGCAGTCGGCCAGCAGGGCGGTGCCGTCGCGGTGGCGGGCGAAGAGCTGCGGCACCCACGAGCGGACCTGGCCGCGCGCGTCCCGCCACAGCAGACGCACCGGCCGCCCGGCCAGGCCGACCACCTCGGGGTCGCGGTCCAGCACCGTCAGCTGCGCCCGCATCGCGGCCGACCCGCACGCCACATGCCGGCCGGTCGTGGCCGACCACCACTGCCCAGGACCCCACCGCCGCCTCGGCACCACCGGGAACGCCGACACCGGCTCCAACTCCTCGAAGGCCACCGCGAGAACCGCGTCCGCCCACCGCTGCTGCACCACCTGCCCGAGAGGATCGACGAAGACCGCCTCCCACTCGGATCCGGTATCCGTCTGCATGCGCTGTGAGCGGCCACCTGCTGCGGCCGCTGCGTCCTTGCTGCCCACGCGCCCCAGTCAAGCCCGTCCTGCCAGTGCGGCGGGCCGCTTCACGGATTTTGATCACGAGTGCCGGGCCATGAGGTAGTGCCCTGCGGATCGTGGTCCCTGCAGAGCCTGCCTGCCTCCTGACACTTACTCACCGCTCCTTTCCCGGCCGCTCGTTGCGCTGGTCCGCGAGTGCCTCGGCCAGGACATCGGCCGGCAGACGGGCCCAGCGCGCCAGGTCCTCCAGCGCCATCCCGGCCGCGAAGGCTGCTGCTGCGCTCTCCCGGACGGCCTGCTCGATCAGTGTGGCGGCATGGCCGAGGTTGCCCAGCAACTGCTGCGCGGCGTCGGCGGTCTTGCCGTACTGGGCGCCGCGCAGCTGGGTCAGCTGCTCTTCGGCGTCGTTGACCAGGCTGCTGATCAGCGCCCGCTGCTCGGCCGGCACCGCAGAGCGCCACGTGGTGCCCGAGCCGGGCGCGCTACGTTCCTTGGACAGGACGCGCAACTGTCCGGCCATGGTCGCGGGCTGGTGTTCCTGGCGCAGCCACCACGGATCGTTGTCGTAGCCGGGCGGGCCGCCGGCGCCACGACGGATGCGGATGACGGCGCCCATCCACGAGGTCAGCGGGCCGCCGTAGTCGGTTGCCGCCAGCGGCCCCAGCCACCCCCGCCCGACGCGCTCACCGAGTCGGCGGCAGAACGCCCCGTCGGAGGGCAGCGCCCGCGGCCGCCCGGCACCGCTGTCCCTCCACACCAGCTCGGCCATCGCCGGGTCCAGCAGCGCGTCGGCCACGGCCACCACCTCGGGGAAGACGACCGCGTCCCGGCCCACGATCCGCCACCGCTCCAGCTCTGTACCGGCGTTGCCGCCCGCGACCTGGTGCAGCCGCTGAGGCCACAGCGTCTCCCGCTCCCAGTGCAGAGCCTGCTCCCACCACCGGGCCACCACCGCATAAGCCAGAGCGAACACCCTCTCCGGCTCCGCTCCAGCCCGTACCGCCCGCCGCGTCACACCAGTCCACCGCCGCTGCGCCGCGGCCACTTCCGGCACACCCCGTACGTCCAGATACTCAAGAGGCTGGTCGGCGTCGGCGTCCAGGAGCCACCGCCCGTGCCGGACACACACCCGCTCCCATCGCGGCGCGTACCGCACCACCCGCACGGCCGTCCCCGCGCGCCGGGCCGCGCACAGACGGCAGCCGAAGGCGACCGGCCCGGCGACCGCACCCCCGGTCCGCCACGCGGCCGCCGGCACGCTGTTCTTTCTGGCCGACAGCTTGGCGTCCTGCTGTCCCCAGGACGGCAACGCCCGCGCCAGCACGTCTTCCTCGACGCCGCACATGCCTGCCAGTAGCTGTCGTCCGGGCGGGTTCAGCAGCACCTCGGCGTCGGCCCGCGTGCCCCCGCCGTCGTGCCCCGGCGGGTAGTTGCGCCACTGCCAGCACGACCGCAACACCTTCGCTTCCATCCCGTAACGGCCCGCGATGCGGCAGATCAGCGACGAGGTCGTCTCCCCCTGAAGGGGAACTGTCCGCAGCAGGCCGGGGTGATGGGTCACTTCACCACGGTCTCGTGTCCGCCGTCCCGGCGGGCGCTTTTGCAGCGGATGCCCAGGCGCCCCGTCCTCCTGGGGCCGTCACTTCTACTCGACGGAGCCACCTTCAGACCGTTTTTCCTGCCACCTCCTGCTACCCCTGTGACCTGCGAAGGCGATGCGACAGGCCGGGAGACAGGGGGAGTTGGGAAAAGATCTTGGCCATCGGCACGCCCTACGTGATCACTCTCGGAAGTCTCACCGTCACGCTTCACGCAAGGTGCCTTGCCGACTCGAAGCCTCAGGGCGGATACCGATGGTGCTCAGCAGGGCCTGTTGGTGGGGGTGGAGTTGGTGCCAGAGGACGGTTTGTTTACGGGCCCAGCGCTGAAGCTCGGGCGGGAGGGGCTGGCCTGTGGTGCGGAGGGTGCGGTGCTGGTGGTACTTGCGTTGCCAGGCGAAGGGCCAGGGCGGGTTCCACCAGGGGTCGAGGACGGTGAGTTCTTGCAGGGTGAGGGCGGACAGGAGGCCAGCGCGGGCTTTGCGCCGTTGCTGGATGAGCCAGTGCCCCAAGGCGAAGCCGTGGTGCTGGGTGTGTTTGAACACGGCTAGGTGGCCGTGGGCGGCGGCGTAGGCACGGGCGTGGGGGAGGCCTTCGCCTGCGGGATAGCGGTGCGCGGTTGTAGGAGCCGGTACGGGTTCGGTGGCGGGCGTGGCGCCGAGGTTGGCCAGGAGCTCTTGCTGGGTGGGATGGAGGCTGTCCCACAGCCTTGTCTGGGTGGTGGCCCAGCGTCGCTGGGCCACGGTCAGGTTGCCGCTGGCAGGGGCGGCGTGTGCCCGGTGGTAGGCGCGCTGCCACGCCAGGGGCCAGGGCGGGTTCCAGTGCGGGTCAAGGGCGTTCAGCGCGGCGATCCGGGCCGGATCGGTGCGCCCGTCAGCCACGCGGTGTCGCTGGCGTAGGAGCCAGGTACCGAGGGGATAGCCGTTGTGGCGGGTCCGTTCGGCCACGGCCAGATGCCCGTGTTCGGCGGCATAGCTACGTGCGTGGGCGAGCCCTGTGTCTACGCGGGCGGGGCTTCGATCGGCTTCGGTCACTGCGCGGGCGACGGCAGAGGAGATGCCGATGTCCGCGAGGAGACTCTGCTGATCGAGTTGCAGAACGTCGTGCTGGACGCACTGACGGTGCAGCCACACTGTCACCTCGTCCTCGTCCCTGCCGCGATGCGGGCCAAGCACGTTCAGCTGGCCTTTCCGCCATCGCTTACGGGCCCGCTGGTAACTCCGCTGCCAGGGAAAGGGCCAGGGCGGGTTCCACCAGGGATCCAGTTCGGCCAGCAGCCGGCCACGCAGCCACACGCCTTCGGTGGCTTGAGCGTGCCGACGGTCCTGGCGGCGCTGCTCCACCAGCCAGCGGCCCAGGGCAAACCCGTCGTGCACGTACTCGGAGGCAACCGCAAGGTGCCCGTTTACCGCGGCGAAGGAACGAGCACTGGCCATGCCGTCCAAAGCCCACAGACCGGCAGCAGCAATCTGCTCGTTCACGGCCTGGGATGCCCCGGACCCGCCCTGCACTTTCGCGGCTTCCTCGGCTGTGATGCCGATGTCTGCCAGCAGGCGCTGCTGATCGGGGTCCAGACGCCGATACGCGGCGCACTGCCGCGACAACCACAGGGCAAGATCTGCTTCGACTCCTGGAAAGCCGCCCCCCACATCGAGCCCGCCCCGGCTCTCCACCAGCCGCCGGGCCTGTGCGTAGGAGCGCTGCCATGTCAGCACCCAGGGCGGATTCCACCAGGGGTCGACGGCGTCGAGGGCACGGGAGTGCTCCGTAGGTTCCCGGTTCTCGCGGGCCCTGCGGCGCTGGTGCACGAGCCACGACCTCAGCGGATACCCCTGGTACATCGCGTCCTTGCCCGAGACGGCCAGGTGACCCTGCTCGGCGACGTAGGACCTGGCGTGCGTCAGCCCCGTTTCGAAGCCGGCCTGGATGGGGATCCGCCGCGGCAGAGCGGTGCGGGCCGCCTCGGCCGTGATCCCGATGTCCGCCAGCAGACGCTGCTGCTCAGGATGGAGAGTGCTGTAGTGGGTGCACTGCAGATACAGCCACTCGCCGTTGAGGATCTGGGTGCCGGGGAATCCCGCGGCCGCATCGGGCGGGCCGGCGACTGCGGCGTGATCGCGCGCCCGGTAGTACGAGCGCTGCCACTGCACCGACCAGGGGACGTTCCACCACGGGTCCAAAACCGCGAGAGCCTGTGCACGGTCCGGCCCTATTGCCCACGCTCTGGTCTGGACGTTGCTCAGCCATTCCCCAAGCCGATAGGAATCGATCACGGTGTCCTGCGGGACTGCGAGATTGCCGTGTTCGCGCACGTAGCGGCTGGCATGCACCAGGCCGGCCGCGAAGGCTTCGTCCGCCTGCCGGCTGTGTCCGCGCCGCCGTTTGCCTTCCGCGCTACGGCCGCCGGACCCCACATGCGCCCGTACCGCGAGTTCGTCCACCAGAGGGAGCTGACGGTGCGCCGGAGCCACCGCCCACATCGCCTGTTCCGCAGCCCTTGTCCCACCCTGTGCCCGCACGCACTGATAAGCCCACGCAAAGAGAGGACCTGACGTCTCCTGCGCCAGCTGCTCCACGTACCAAGGCCTCCGCACACAGCCCGCAACAGCAGTTAAAAGCGACGGCAGATCAGCCAGGCGAAAAGGAAGATGGCCCTGTGCATCGGCCACCACGCGGCGCCGGAAGCCGTCACTGGCAAGCAGAGTGGCCAGAGCAACGGTCTCCGGATAGATCACCAGTTCCCGAGCCACAACCCGCCACACATCCTGGTCCAAGCCGTCACTGTCCAGGCTCCGCAGCCGCGCCGACCACAAATGCTCCTGCGGCCACGTCTGCCACCACCACGACGACGCCACCGCCCGCGCCACCTCAAAAGCATCCGACGCCAGCGCGGAACGACGCAGCAGCCTCACGTGACGGCGCTGGGCGTCCAGCACCTGCCCGCACCCGGCCAGGTCCATCACTCGGCCCGCCGTGCCCGGGATATGCATCAGCCACCGGCGATGAGACGGGCACACCCGCTGCTGCGGCCCCAGATACAGGCGAGCGGTCTCCCTCCTTCCGGTACGCCGCGCCGTGCATTCAGGGCAAGCCGGCCCCCAGCACCGAACCTTCTCCGCGGTGTGGTGAAACTGCGCTGCCGGCCCTATAGCGAACCGTCGACGGGGCTCCTCCTGCGCCCAGGCAGGCAGCGCCCGCAGCAGACGATCCTCCGGGACGCGACACAGCTGCGCTACCCGGTTCCGGGCCTCCTGGTTCAGGTAGATCTCGCTGTCCAGCTGCGCCCTGCCCATCGCGTTCGGCAGCCCGTCCACATCGACGACCGCCGCCAGCAGGTCCCTGAACGCCATGCCGTAGCGCGCCGCCAGCCGCGTCAGGAACGACTGCGTCATCTCGCCCTGCAGCGGTCCCACGCGCAGCACACCGCTCGGCAGCGCGAGCCCCTCAACTGCTGCCGGTGCCTTACTCTCGCCGCTCATGCCACCCCACTCCGTCGGCCCCGCTTCTCGTAACCACCTGCGAGCCACACCCAGTTACGGAACGGAGGGGTCTGCGCACCGATCAAGCAGCATTCATGCCCACTCGACTCCCAGCTCCGCGAGGGCAGCGCGCTGCTCCTGCGCGAGCTTGTCGCGGCGGGTCTTGGTGTTGGAGACCCACACGCCCAGCTTCACGGTCACCGGTTCAGCCTCGCCGCCGACCGTGATCCGCTCTGCATGAGCCCTGGGGACGCGGTCGTGGCCTTCGCGGGCGATGTACTGAGCGAGAGCCGCAAGGCCCCGCTGGAAGGCCATCGACGCCTTCCCGGAGCCCTTGGTCGTGGTGGCCGGGACGGGCCGTTCGGCAGGCTTCACGCCCAGCCCGGACAGGCGCTGTTGCTGCTCCTTCGGCAGCTCCGTCCAGGAGCTGACTTGCCGCTGGAGCCATCGGCCAAGGTCATCACCTTCGAAGAGCACGCCCGGCTCAATCTGCGGCAGCATGCCGTCGGCGTCGACGAGGTCGGCGAGGATGCGGTAGTGGCGTTGCCAGTCCAGCGGCCACGGGCAGTCCCAGTCCTCATCGATGGCGGTCAGGTGCGCGGCCCGTACCGCGGCGCGCTCGGGGTCCTTCCCGAGGCCGCCCTTGCGGCGCAGATTGGCCATGTGCTGCCCGATGGGCACCATGCCCTTGGCCTCGCTCTCGCCCCACACGGCGTCCTGACGGGGTGCGAGGTGCCCGGTGGCCCGCCTGTACGAGCGCAGCGCGGCGAGCTTGGTCTCCCAGGCTTCCTCACCCGGCTCCCACACCATCCCGGCCTCTTCGGCGTCCAGCAGCTCCTTGCGCCGCTCCTCCAGCTCCCCGGCCCGCAGCGCCTTCCGCTGCTTGTGGACCCAGCGCCCAAGGGGAAAATCTTTCGTCACCCCGACCTGGGTCTCTGTGTCGTAGGGAACGGCGTAGAGGCCGGTGATCTCGTTCTCCGCCCGCCAGCGGAGCAGGGCCTGGTAGCCCTCCAGCCAGACGAGGCTGTCCGGCCGGTAGACGCGGGTACGCAGGAACGCGGCGATCGTGGCGGCGTCCCGGGGAGTGCTGAAGTGGAGCAGAGCGGATTCGGCGGCGGCCTGGGTGTCGTCGTGCTCCTGGTCCTCGCCGTCGCCCGCGCCGTCGGCGCCGATGATCTGGCCGTTCTCGTCTCGCTGGATGTGGACCTTGCGCTTGCCGCTGGTGAGGGCGCGGGAGGCGAGCTGCTCAACGAGTCGTTCATCATGACTGCGGAGCCCTTGCAAAACGGCTACAAGGGGGCGGAACGAGGCGGAGGCGACCATGTCGTTCGGGTCCTCGTTCGGCTCCAGGAAGATCGGCACGATGATCCTGGCCACCTTGGTGGAGCCGTCGCGGTTCAACCTCAGCGCGCGGCCGATGTTCTGCACGATCTCCACCTGGGAGCCGCGGGTGTCCGCGAAGCAGATCGAGTCGACTCCCCGCTCGCCGGTGATGTCCACGCCCTCACCGAGAACGCGAACGCTGGCGAGGAATGCCCGGTGCACCCGGCGCCCGGCCGCGTCGATGCCATTGGCGAACTGCCGCAGCGCCTCCCGCCGCTCGGCTACGAGGTGGTCACCGCACAGCCACGCCGACCACACCCGGTCCGGCGGGACGTGGCGGCCGGCCTCCAGCTCGTAGAACTCCGCGTCGATCGAGGACGCGGGGAGCTTGTCGGCGGCGGCCAGATCGGCGTCGGAGGCGTCGTTCAGGAACAGCGCGGCAGCCGTCTCGGGCAGCTTGTCCGCGAACGCACGGGCCTCTTCGACCTTCTGGTGGAACGTCATGACCGTACGCAGGTTGTACGCGGCGGCGTGCTCCAGGAGCGCGGTCTGCAACAGCGCCAGGCGCCTGCCGCGCCGCGCCTCCTCCGACTCCCCGAGGACAGGCGAGGGGTCGCGGATCTCCAGCACGTCGATCTCGAACCCGGCAAGGATTTCGCGCTCGATGGCCTCGCTCAGACCGAGCTCTGCGAGCCACGCGCCGTACGTGCCCTCCGGGTCGTCCGACATGGTCGCGATCTCCGCCTCCTGGCCGTCCGCGCCCTTCTGCGGGCGGGCCGCGGCGAGGATACGCGGGGTGGCGGTGAGGTAGAGCCGGAAGTCCGCCGGGATACGGGCGTTGTCGTGGATCGCCGCCCACGGACGCCCAAGATCACCAGCGGTTCCATGTGCCTCATCCACGATGGCGAGGTCGAAGCCGTCCATGCGCTGCCCGTAGAGCCGCTCCCCGCCCGCCAGAGCGGCCTCCAGCGGCCCGCGAACCCTCCGCTGGCCCTCGGGCGCGTCGATGTCCTCCCGGTCCACGAGAGAGGCGTACGTGGCGAACACGACCACGGGCCCGTGCCCGGCCCACAGAGCGAGCTGGATCGGGTTCGTGGTGGTGCGCACCCCGAGCGAGCCCAGGACCGCGTCGTTCTCCAGCGAGCACACGGCGACCATCGGCGCCCGGTGGCCCACCGCCCGCCACGCCTGGGCGGTCTGCGCGAGCAGGTCCAGGGTCG
This sequence comes from Streptomyces sp. NBC_01497, assembly GCF_036250695.1. Lineage (NCBI taxonomy): Bacteria > Bacillati > Actinomycetota > Actinomycetes > Kitasatosporales > Streptomycetaceae > Streptomyces > Streptomyces sp. NBC_01497. Next base: position 527,467 of record NZ_CP109428.1, read on the forward strand.
GCACCGTGATGAGGATCCGGCCGTCCGCGAACGACTCCAGCGCGCACGCAGCAGCGGTGATCGTTTTGCCGGATCCGGTCGCGGAGACGATCGTGCCCCGGGCACCCTGCGGGGGCGGAGATGATCTTGCAGTAAATTCTACCCATCTGCGGAAACTCGTTTTCTGGTCCAGTTGGTGTTTCCGAAGCTGTACGTGCGGCATGGAGAACTTTCTTTCAGTGAGGTCTACGGTTCGTTGTCCGACAATGAAGCCGAGGTGATTGCGGTGTACTGGCGGTGATGGACGTAGCTCTGGTTGGGATGTTGGGGGACGATGCGGGAGATGGATGGGGCAGCGAAGTTGGTAGAGGCGGCGGGTTGTGGCGATCTGGAGCTGATGACAAGTCTGCTGGGCAAGGGCACACCGGTCGACGGCAGAGATCGAGAGGGCCGTACTCCTCTGGATCGTGCTCTGTGGGCGGGGCGGCACGGAGCTGTCTGTCTGCTCCTGGCTGCGGGCACGAACACTGAACAGCCCATCGGGCAGTACGCCGAGACGCTGCCACTGCGCTTCACCGCTGAGCGTGGAATGCAGACCATGGCCCGCATTCTGCTGGAGGCCGGGGCAGAGCCTGATGGCCGACTGTGTGAGGGGCGGGCAACCGCCTTGATGGTGGCGGCCACCGAAGGACAGGAGGGCATCGCTGAGATGCTGCTGGACCACGGAGCATGCCTGGAGTCGGTGGGACGGGGCCGGACACCGCTGGAATGGGCGGCGTCCGGGGGCAGGCCGGCAGTCGTCCGGCTGTTGCTGGACCACGGCGCCACCCGGATAGCCGAGGCACTGGCCCAAGCTGGCCGTGGCGCCAACCGCTGGAAACACACTCCTGAGCGCCAAGCAGAGTACACGGAGACAATCTCCATGCTCCTGGCCGCAAGCAACTGACCCTGAACCGCCGTTCCTCTCTCAGAATTCCGGAAAGGTTCCCGGATGGCTGGGGGTATCCCGCCTTTCCGCCAACAATACATGGTGCATCAACCGTGATGCACACGGTCCACTAGAACCCACACGAACGAGCCCCCCACCCCTCGCAGCCAGCCCGGCCCGCGCCAGCGGGCCCCAACGGGCCTGGAGGCGCAGCCGGAAGGACCGTCAGGCGGGGGAGCGCAGCGGACCCGCCCCGGGCCGAAGCGAAGCGAAAGCCCCCAGCGAAGGCGCAACCTTCACCCCGTTCCGGGAGCGCAGCGAACGGAACCTCACCCCACGGGCGCAGCCCGTGGGGTGAGTGGCCCGCGCAGCGGGCCACCAGCGCTCCCGCGGAGCGGGAGCGCAACCACCTTGCGCAGCAAGGTGGTTCGCTTGCATTGCGCGCAGCGC